>NZ_SPQM01000090.1 GCF_004570345.1 Blastococcus sp. CT_GayMR20
GGAGCCCCGCACCGAGGCTGAGGCCGAGCGTGGCGACCGTGACGGCGAGGACGGGCAGCCAGTTCGCGGCGACCGCCCGCAGGGTCTCCAGGTCGATGAGCGATCCCATCGAGACGCCGAGCACGGCTTGCGCCGCGGTCATGGCCGTCCCGGGCACCGTCAGCCGGCGGGGGAAGCCCAGGGCGCGGCCGAGGCCGACGAGCAGACCGGCGAACAGCGTGGGCGACGGCAGCCCCAGCGCCCCGAGGACCATGCCGACGCCGACGGTGACGACGACCACCAGGGCGAGGTCGAGCAGCTGGTCCCGTCGCTCGCCCACGCGGTCACTCTGTCAGCCGCCGGTGATCCGCCTCAGCTCGGCGACGTGGGCCTCGAAGGCCTTCCGCCCCTCCCCGGTCAGCGCGAGGTTGGTGCGCACGCGGGACGCCCGGGTCGACTTGCGGACCTTCACGTAGCCCGCCTCCTCCAGCTGGCGGACGTGCTTGGACAGCACCGAGTCGCTGACACCCACGTGCTCGCGCACGGTGGCGAAGTCCATGTCGTCGACCGCGGCGAGCAGTCCGCAGACCTGGAGGCGGGGTGGCATGTGGACCACCGCGTCGAACCGGGGCTGGACCGCCGTCACAGCTCGCCCTGGAGCTCGGCCACGTAGATCCGGGTCCACCAGCGGCTGATGACCGCGATCGCGACGCCCACCACGATCCCGCCGACGACCATCGCTCCGCGCACGTCGAGCAGGAACTCGAACATCGCGGCGACGCCGACGACGAGCGCGTAGACCACGAACCACACCTTCACGGCGCGCTGGGTCGGTCCGGGCCGCAGGCCGTTCACCCAGACGCCGGTGATCCGGCGGTAGAGAGCCATCAGGCCCCGGAGGCCGAGGAGGAGCAGGACCAGGGCACCGCTGATCACCCACGCGTCGTGCGTCGCGTACGACGAGAGGAAGCCGGCGACCAGCAGCCCGAGCAGGGCGTCGTACCACCAGGGCTGCACCACCCGTCCGGCCAGCGCGGCCCGGTCCTCGCCCAGGGCGGCGAGCTCCGCCGCAGCCGTCGTCGCGTCCATCGTCCCGCCGTCGCTTTCCATGTCGGAAAGTATGGAGGCCGACTTTCCGAGTCGTCAAGTCATCCGACACGGGCGTGTCACAGTCTGCGAGGACCTCCCGCCGGGCGGCGGCGTCCACCGGGCGCTGCGCGACCAGGGGTGGCGGTGCGCCACGGCGACAGCTTCCCGGGCCTCGCCGCCGGCCACCTGCGGGTCGCCGTCCGGGACCCGGGGACCTCCCGGTCGTTCGCCGCCGCCCTCGCTGGGATCCTTGCCGAAAACCCGCGGCCGAGGAGATCTCCTGAGCACCTACTTCGCCGGCACCCTGCTGGCCGACACGATCGCCGCCGTCGTTCCGCGCGACGCCGCCGCCGAGCGCGCCGCCCGGGAGCGACTGGACCGGATGACCAAGCCGCCCGGCTCCCTCGGCGTCCTGGAGGACGTCGCCGCCCAGCTGGCCGGGATCGCCGGCGCCTGCCCCGCTCCCCTGCCGGTTCCGGCGGTGGTCGCCGTCTTCGCCGCGGACCACGGCGTGCACGCCCAGGGCGTCACCCCGTGGCCGCAGGAGGTGACGGCGCAGATGGTCGCCAACTTCCTCGCCGGCGGCGCGGTGGTGAACGCCTTCGCCGCCGAGCTCGGCGCGGAGGTCGTCGTCGTCGACGTCGGGGTGGCCTCGCCGCTGGACCCGGCCGACGGACTGCTGGACCGGAAGGTCCGGCCCGGGACGGCGGACCTCGCCGTGGGTCCGGCGATGACCGTCGACGAGGCCCGGCAGGCGGTCGAGGCCGGCATCGAGGTGGCCCTCCGACTGGCCACGGCGTCCCCCTGCCTGGTCACCGGCGACATGGGGATCGCGAACACGACGGCGTCCGCGGCCCTGGTCTGCGCCTTCACCGGCGCGACCCCGGCGGCCGCGACCGGCCGGGGCACCGGCGTGGACGACGCGACCCTCGCCCGCAAGGTCGAGGTGGTCTCCCGGGCCGTCGGCCGGGTCCCCGTCCGTCCGAGGACGCCGGAGGCGGCGCTCGCCGTCCTCGCGGAGGTCGGCGGGCTCGAGCACGCGGCGCTGGCCGGCTTCGTGCTGGGCGCAGCGGCCGCCCGGGTGCCGGTCCTGCTGGACGGCGCGATCGCGGCGTCCGCGGCCCTGGTCGCCGCCGCCCTCTGCCCGCCGGCGCTGGACTACGCGATCGCCGGTCACACGTCCGCCGAGCCGGGTTCGGCCCTCGCCCTCGAGCACCTGGGACTGCGTCCGCTGCTCGGGCTGGACCTCCGGCTCGGCGAGGGCACCGGCGCCCTGCTGGCCCTGCCGCTCGTGGCGAGCGCGGCCCGGGCACTGCGCGACGTGGCGACGTTCGACTCGGCGGGCGTGACGGAGAAGTGAGCGCTGGGAGGGCAGGGGACGGCACAGCCCCGGCCGGCGGAGCGGTCTACCCCGTCGGCCTGCGGCTGCACGGGCGGCACGTGGTCGTGGTCGGCGGTGGGCAGGTCGCCCACCGGCGGGTGGCCGGCCTGATGGAGGCGCACGCGCGGGTCACCGTCGTCAGCCCGGACGTCACGCCCGCGCTGGAGGCACTGGTCGAGCCGGGCTCGCTCACCTGGATCGCGCGGCGGTACGAGGCCGGCGACCTGGACGGTGCCTGGTACGCGATGGCGGCCACCGACGACCCCGCGGTGAACGCCGCGGTCGCTGCGGAGGCCGAGCGCGCCCGCATCTTCTGCGCCCGCGCCGACGACCGCTCCGCCTCCAGCGCCTGGACCCCCGCGGTGGGCCGCCACGGCGACCTGGTCGTGGGCGTCCACGGTGGCGGCGATCCGCAGCGGGCGGTGGGGGTGCGCGACGCCGTCCTCGCCGGGCTGACCGACGGCACCGTCGCCGACCGCACCTCCCGGGCACCGCACGGCACCCGGCCGGGCAGCGTCGTCCTGGTCGGCGGCGGCCCGGGGGACCCGGGGCTGATCACCGTGCGTGGACGGCACGCGGTCGCCCAGGCCGACGTGGTGGTGGCCGACCACCTCGCGCCGCTGTCCCTGCTGGCCTCCCTGCCGACCGACGTCGAGGTCATCGACGCCTCGAAGCTGCCGCGCGGGCGGTCGATGGCTCAGGAGCAGATCAACGCGCTCCTGGTCGAGCACGCGCTCGCCGGCCGACGGGTCGTGCGTCTCAAGGGCGGCGACCCGTTCGTCTTCGGGCGGGGGATGGAGGAACTCAAGGCGTGCGTGGCCGCGGGGGTCGCCGTCGAGGTGGTGCCCGGTGTGACGAGCGCGATCGGCGTCCCGGGGCTGGCCGGCATCCCGGTGACCCACCGCGGCGTGACGCACGAGTTCGTCGTCGTCTCCGGCCACCTGCCGCCCGGTCATCCGAAGTCGCTGGTGGACTGGGCCGCGATCGGGCGGCTGCGCGGCACCGTCGTCGTCCTCATGGGGGTCGACACCGCCCCCGCGATCGCCGCCGCGCTCGTCGAGCACGGCCGCGCGCCGGGTACGCCGGTGGCGATCATCTCCGACGGCTCGACAGCGACCCAGCGCACCGTCCGGACCACGCTCGCCGACCTCCCGCGGACCGTGGTCGAGGAGGCGGTGCGTCCGCCGGCGGTGTGGGTGGTGGGGGACGTCGTGGACCTGCACGACCCGCGAGGGACGGTCGACGAGGACGACGAACCGGACTGAGCCGCCACGAAAGCACTTGTACTGCACATGTAGCACTCCTACTATCGGGCCCACCTACCGGCCGACCCCAGGTGGTGTGGCGATGAGCGTGCAGTCCCAGCCCGGAGCGGAGCCCGTCGTCCGGGTCCGCGGGCTCCGGATGAGCTACGGCCCGCGGGAGGTGCTGACCGGGGTCGATCTCGACGTCCACACCGGCGAGGTCGTCTGCCTGCTCGGCCCCAACGGCGCCGGCAAGACCACGACGATCGAGATCCTCGAGGGCTTCCGGCTGCGCTCCGGCGGGGACGTGCAGGTGCTCGGGGAGGACCCGGCCCACGGCGGTGACGCCTGGCGCGCCCGGGTCGGCGTCGTCCTCCAGTCGTGGCGGGACCACGCGCGCTGGACCCCGCGCAAGCTGCTCGAACAGCTCGGCGGCTACTTCGCCCCCTACGCCACTCCGGACCGACCGCGCCCGTACGAGGTGGACTGGCTCCTGGACACCGTCGGGCTGACCGACAACGCCGACCGCAAGATCCACATGCTGTCCGGCGGGCAGCGGCGCCGCCTCGACGTCGCCGTGGGCATCGTCGGCCGCCCGGAGCTCCTGTTCCTGGACGAGCCGACCGCCGGGTTCGACCCCCAGGCTCGGCGGGACTTCCACGACCTCGTGCACCGGCTCTCCGACCTGGAGGGCACCAGCATCCTGCTCACCACGCACGACCTCGCCGAGGCCGAGCGGCTGGCCGACCGGATCCTCATCCTCGCCAACGGCCGGATCGTGGCCGACGGCAGCGCCGAGGCGCTCACCCGGCAGGTCGCCGGCAGCTCGGAGGTGCGCTGGGCGCGCGGTGGCGAGCACTTCGTGCACGCGACCGAGGACCCGACGTCCTTCGTCCGGCGGCTGTTCGAGCAGCACGGGGACGAGATCGCCGACCTCGAGGTCCGCCGGGCGAGCCTCGAGGACACCTACATCGCCATGGTGCAGCGGTTCGAGTCCGGCGAACGGACCGCGCCGACCCTCGAGGAGGCGACCCGATGAACCACACCTGGCACGCGATCGGTCTCGGCCTGCGGCGCGGGTGGACGGAGTTCCGGTTCAGCCTGCGCAGCCCCCAGGACCAGGGCTTCTACCTGTTCATGGGCGTGGTCACGCTGGCCTACCTCTGGTTCAACCGCGACAGCGAGGTCGAGGGCACCGACCTGCTGATGCCCACGGTCGCCCTGCCGAGCATCCTCGGGGCGCTGCTGGCGTTCGGCGTGATCATCGGCCCGGCGTACAGCCTCGCCATGGAACGGGAGGACGGCACGCTGCTCCGGCACAAGGCCGTGCCCCACGGGATGCAGGGCTACGTCACCGGTCAGCTGCTCTACCACTCGCTGGGGCTGGTGCCGCTGCTGCTGGTCATCCTCGTGCCGGGCTTCCTGCTCTTCGACGGCCTGATGAGCGAGGGCGCCTCGGGCTGGCTGACCTTCGCGTGGGTGCTCGTCCTCGGCCTCCTGGCCACCCTGCCGATCGGGATGGTGCTGGGCTCGATCGTGCCGGGCGTCCAGAAGGTCGGCACCTGGGGGATGCTCCCCGTCCTCGTCGTCACGGCGATCTCGGGGATCTTCGCGCCGATGCAGGCGCTCTGGGGCTGGGTGCAGGTCGTGGGCCAGGTCTTCCCGACGTACTGGATCGGCCTCGGCATGCGGTCTGCCTTCCTCCCCGACTCCGCGGCGGCCGCCGAGCTGGGCGGTTCGTGGCGGACCGGGACGACGGTCGCCGTCCTCGTCGCGTGGGCGGTCGCCGGCCTGCTCGTGACCCCGGCGGTGCTGCGCCGGATGGCGCGCCGCCAGTCGGGCTCGCAGGTGCAGGAGGCGCGCGAGGCCGCGCTGCAGTGGGTCAAGTGAGCGCAGAACGGGCCGGCGACGCCGTCTACAACCGGATCGCGCTGCTGCGGGCCGAGCAGGGCGTGACCCGGCGACAGCTCGCCGACGCCCTCGGCGTCCACTACCAGACCGTCGGTTACCTCGAGCGCGGCGAGTACAACCCCAGCCTGCACCTGGCCCTGCGGATCGCGGAGTTCTTCGGGCTGCCGGTCGAGACGATCTTCTCGACCGACCCCTTCCCCCGGATCAGCGACCTCCGGCCACCGGACGCGGACGACGGCCGGCCGTCCGGGCGCACGGCGTGATCGGCCGCCTCGTCCGCCGGTTCGCGCGGAGCCAGGCCGGCCTCGCGCGGGCGCTGTGGTGGACCGTCCGGGGTCGCGTGGACGTCGGTCCGGGGGACGTCGCACTGCCGTACAACGGCCTGGACCGGGTGCTCCTCTGGACGCTCGTCGTACTCGGCGTGCTGGAGACGGCCGTCGTCCACGTGCTGGTCTCCTGGCCGCCGCTGCGCTGGACGCTGCTGGCCCTCGGCGTCTACGGGCTGCTCGCCTTCGTCGCCTTCGACGGCACGCTGCGCCAGCGCCCGCACCTGCTGCGCGGCGGGGAACTCGTGCTGCGGTTCGGGCACTTCCGCACTGTGCGCGTCCGGCTCGACACGCTCACGGCGGTGCGGAAGCACGTGACCGGCGAGCACAAGCGGACGGTCGAGGTCGGCGGCGACGGACTCGCGGTGTCGTTCATGGGCGAGACGCACGTCGAGCTCCGCTTCTCCCCGCCCGCGGAGGCGGAGATCGACGGGCGGACGACGACGGTCACGACGGTTTCCTTCGCCGCGCACGACGCCAGGGCTGCGGTCCCGCTGCTCCGGGCGCGGATGCCGAGCTCAGGCCACGACGTTCCCGCGGGAACGCCCGGCTAGATGTTGGCGCCGTCGGCGGGTGGCCCTTCCGGCAGCGGGGCGGCCACGCCGGATCCGGAGGACGGCGGCGAGGCCATCCCCACGCTGTAGGCGGTCATCGAGAGCGAGCCGTAGGCGTAGCCGTCGACCAGGACGTCCACCGGCGCGCTCGTCGCACCGGCGACGCCGGCGACGTAGAGCAGCGGCAGGAAGTGGTCCGGTGTCGGGACGGCGAGGTCGTAGTCGCGGTGCCCGTCGAGCCGGCCGACCTCGGTCGGCGTGGTCAGCATCATCTCCTTGGCCTGCTCGTCGAACCGCTGCGCCCACTCGAAACCCGAGTCGGGCAGGGCACGGCTGACCCCGCCGAGGTTGTGCACCACGTTGCCGCTGCCGATCACCAGCACCCCGTCCTCGCGCAGCGGAGCCAGGGCCGCCCCGAGCTGCAGGTGGTAGTCGAAGGACTTGAGCGCGTTGATCGACAACTGGACGACGGGGATGTCGGCGTCGGGGAACGCGTGCATCAGCACCGACCAGGCGCCGTGGTCGATGCCCCAGCTGTCGAGGTCGGCGCCCACCCACGTCGGGTGCACGATGTCGGCGACCTCCTCGTACAGGTCCGGCAGGCCGGGCGGCTGGTAGTCGACCTCGAAGAGCTCGCGCGGGAAGCCGAAGAAGTCGTGGATGGTGCGCGGGCGGGGCATCGCGGTGACGGCGGTCGCGTGCACGTACCAGTGCGCGGAGATCACCAGGATCGCCCGGGGACGCGGCACCGCCTGTCCGAACGCCTGCCAGGCCTCGGTGTACCGGTTCTTCTCCAGCGCGTTCATCGGGTTGCCGTGACCGAAGAACGCGGCGGGCATGACGGACATGCGGCTCTCCCCAGTCGTCGTCGACTGCGCCGATCATCGCCCCGCCGACGGCCGACGGCGAGACAGCGAGCGGAGCAGCTCCAGCCGCTCCCCGGGCGGGCGGCGGGGGCAGGAGGTGCACATCGATCCGCCGGGCAGCCGGTCCATCAGGCAGCACGACGCCCGGAGGGTGAACCGCGTGTCGCCCACGTCGACGTAGCGCGGTACCGGCAGCGGCGCTCCGACCGCGGCGGCCAGCTTCGCGGCCGACCCCGTCACCCGCTCCACGTCGCCCAGCGCCCGGCCGAGAGCCAGGAGCTGGTTGGCGACGGAGTCCGTGGCGATCCCCCAGAGGGGCCGCTCCCGCATCCGGCCGGCCTCGGCCACCGCCGCGACGACCGCCGCGAGGGACGCGCGCAGCTCCGCGGCGACGTCCCCACCCGGTGCGGACGACGTCGCCGCGACCGGCCGCCCGCCCGGCAGGAACGCCATGGCCGTGTCGGCCAGGCGGGCCGACAGCGGCGTCCCGGTCACGAGCCCCGCCAGCGCGGGTGTCACGAGCACCAGCGACGCCGAGTACCACCAGACCGTCGCCTGCACCCGCGGATCGGCCGACCCGAGGGTCCCCGCGCGGAGCGCCAGCAGCTCCGCCGTCCACCCAGGATCGGCCAGCGCCGTCGCCGGGACGACGGCAGCCGAGGGCGGGGCCAGGAGCCCGAGCGCCGCCGCACCGGGGATCCCTGCAGCCACGCGCGACTGCAGCCCGGTGCCCACCGGCCCAGTCTGGTCCCCGCCGTTCCGGTTCCCCGCCCGGGCCGGGGAGACGCGGACGCTCCCGACGCCATACGGTGTGGTCGGAGCCACGAACACCTGAGAGGCAGCGCATGAGCGAGACGAGCCACGCCGAGGGACGCACCTTCGATCCGCCGCAGCAGCTGGCCGCGCACGCGAACGTCGGTCCCGACGTCTACGACGCGGCCGAGCGCGACCGCCTGGCGTTCTGGGCCGAGCAGGCGCGCCGGCTGACCTGGACCCAGGAGTGGGACGAGGTCCTCGACTGGAGCAACCCGCCGTTCGCGAAGTGGTTCGTCGGCGGCAAGCTCAACGTCGCCTACAACTGCGTCGACCGGCACGTCGAGGACGGGCACGGCGACCAGGTCGCCTACTTCTGGGAGGGCGAGCCCGGCGACACCCGCCGCATCACCTACGCCGAGCTCAAGGACGAGGTCTGCAAGGCCGCCAACGCCCTGCTGGAGCTCGGGGTCCGGGCGGGCGACCGGGTCGCCATCTACATGCCGATGATCCCGGAGACGGTCATCGCGATGCTGGCCTGCGCTCGCATCGGCGCCGTCCACATGGTGGTCTTCGGCGGCTTCTCCGCCGACGCGCTCGCCAGCCGGCTCGACGACGCCGGCGCCGTCCTGGTGATCACCTCCGACGGCGGTTACCGCCGGGGGGCGCCCAGCGCCCTCAAGCCCGCCGTGGACGACGCCGTGAGCCGCAGCCCCGGCGTCCGCAACGTCATCGTGGTCAAGCGGACCGAGCAGGACGTCGAGTGGACCGAGGGCCGCGACCTCTGGTGGGACGACGTCGTCGAGCGCCAGTCGACCGAGCACGAGCCGGAGTCCTTCGACGCCGAGCACCCGCTCTACATCATGTACACGTCGGGGACGACGGCGAAGCCGAAGGGCATCCTGCACACCAGCGGCGGCTACCTGACCCAGGTCGCCTACACGCACTGGGCGACCTTCGACCTCAAGCCCGACGACGACGTGTACTGGACGGCCGCCGACGTCGGTTGGGTCACCGGCCACAGCTACATCGTCTACGGGCCGCTGGCCAACCGGGCCACCTCGGTGATGTACGAGGGGACGCCGGAGACGCCGCACCGCGGGCGCTGGTGGGAGATCATCCAGAAGTACGGCGTGACGATCCTGTACACGGCGCCCACGGTCATCCGCACCTTCATGAAGTGGGGCGAGGACGTCCCGAAGGGCTTCGACCTCTCCAGCCTGCGGGTGCTCGGGTCGGTCGGGGAGCCGATCAACCCGGAGGCGTGGCTCTGGTACCACGAGCACATCGGCGGCGGCCGCTGCCCGATCATGGACACCTGGTGGCAGACCGAGACCGGCGCGCACATGATCACGCCGCTGCCGGGCGTGACGAAGCTCGTGCCGGGTTCCGCCCAGGTGCCCTTCCCCGGGATCTCCGCGAAGGTCGTGGACGACGAGGGCAACGAGCTGGCCGACGACTCGACCGGGCTCCTCGTGCTCACCGAGCCGTGGCCGTCGATGCTGCGCACCATCTGGGGCGACGACGACCGCTACGTCGACACCTACTGGTCGCGGTTCGGGAAGAACGTCTACTTCGCCGGGGACGGCGCCAAGAAGGACGCCGACGGCAACATCTGGCTGCTCGGCCGGGTGGACGACGTCATGAACGTCTCCGGCCACCGCATCTCCACGACCGAGGTGGAGTCCTCGCTCGTCGGGCACGCGGCGGTCGCCGAGGCAGCGGTCGTGGGCGCCAGCGACCCGACCACCGGACAAGGGATCGTCGCGTTCGTCATCCTGCGCGAGAGCGGGACCGACTCCGGCGACGAGCTGGTGCAGACGCTGCGCAACCACGTGGCGCGCGACATCGGCCCGATCGCCAAGCCGCGCCAGATCATGGTCGTGCAGGAGCTGCCCAAGACCCGCTCGGGCAAGATCATGCGCCGGCTGCTGCGCGACATCGCCGAGAACCGGGAGCTGGGCGACGTGACCACGCTGACCGACTCCAGCGTCATGAACATGATCAAGGAGAAGCTGCCGGCCGCTCCTTCGGAGGACTAGGGGGCGCGGGCCCGGGCGTCGTACGGCACGATTCCCCTGACCAGTACCGACGTCTGAGGAGGAGCCACCCGTGGCCCACAGTGTGTCCAGCGCGTCCAGCACGGCGCCGGCTGTCCGGGCCGCGGGATCCGGGGAGCCCTCCGTCGGCACCCTCGTGCAGAGCGCCATGGCGGACATGTCGACGCTGATCCGGAGCGAGATCGAGCTGGCCAAGGCCGAGGTCGGCCGGTCGGCGAAGAAGGCCGGCATCAGCGTCGGGTTGTTCGGTGCCGCGGGCGTGTTCGCCGCGTTCGCCGGGATCTACTTCTTCGTCACGGTCGCCGAGGCGCTCACGGCCCTGGGCCTGCCGCGCTGGGTCTCCTACGGGATCGTCACCGTCTTCCTGCTCCTGCTCGCCGGCAGCGCCGCGCTGATCGGCCTGCGCATGATCAAGAGGATCGAGAAGCCGGAGCGCACGATCGAGACGCTGAAGGACCTGCCGGAGCTCGCCCACCGGGAGGCGCCGGGCGAGCGGCACCGGGCCGTCCCCGAAGTCGTCAACGGCAAGGTCAAGCGGCAGGGCGCCGACTCGTACACGCTGTGACGGCCCTGCCCCTCCCGTCATGACGGGCCTGCCCGACAGCCGGCCCGACGCGACGAGCGTCCTGCTGCCAGGCCCCTGGACCCACCGCGACATCTCCTGCAACGGCGTCCGCCTGCACGCGGCGGAGACCGGGCAGGGGCCGCTGGTCCTGCTGCTGCACGGCTTTCCGCAGTTCTGGTGGACCTGGCGGTCGCAGCTGACCGCCCTGGCCGAGGCCGGGTACCACGTCGTCGCGCCGGACCTGCGCGGCTACGGGGCCAGCGACAAGCCACCCCGCGGATACGACCTGCCGACACTTGCGGCCGACATCGCGGCGCTGGTGCGGGCGGTCGGCGAGCAGGACGCGGTGGTGGTCGGCCACGACTGGGGCGGGCTGCTCGGCTGGACGGTGGCCGCGCTGCACCCGCGCAGCGTCCGCCGGCTGGTCGTGCTCTCGATGGCACACCCGCGTCAGCTGCGGTCCGGGATGACCGACCGCGAGCAACGGAAGGCCTCCCGCTACGCCCTGCGCTTCCAGGTGCCCCGGCTGCCCGAGCGGATGCTGACCCGCGCCGACGACGACCCGGTCGCCGATCTGATGCACCGCTGGGCCGGGCCGGAGTGGCGGCGCACGGCCGACTTCGCGGAAGCCGTCGACCGCTACCGGTCCGCGTCCCGGATCCCGCAGGCCGCCTACGGCGCGATGGAGTACCACCGCTGGGCGGCCCGCTCGCAGCTGCGGCCCGACGGCCTCCGTTACGCCCGCCGCATGGCCGCCCCCGTCACGGCACCGACCCTGCAGCTGCACGGCCAGCAGGACAGCTGCGTGCTCGCATCCACCGCGCGCGGTTCCGGCCGCTACGTCGCCGGGGCGTACGAGTGGCGCGAGCTGCCGGGCATCGGCCACTTCCCGCAGGAGGAGGCACCCGACCTCATCAGCGGGGCCATCGCCGATTGGGCTCGTTGAGAAAGCCGTCCGACCCTGTCCAGGGCACCGCCCGGAGCTCGCGAGGGGTGGGGAGGACGGGGCCCTTACCGGGGCCTTACTCGCAGGGACCGGTCGTGACCTCGGCCGACGTCCGGCTGCCCGCGGTCGCGGCCGGGGCCACCTCCTGGGCGGTCAGCGCGTAGCCGGTGTTCGGGTCGTCGATGGCCGAGGCGAAGACGACGCCGAGCACCCTGCCCTCGGTGTCGAAGAGCGGCCCGCCGGAGTTGCCCGACCGGACGCTGCCGAACAGCGCGTACACGTCGCGCTCGACGTTCTGCGTGTCCCGGAAGTCGGGACCGCTGATCTCGCCACCCTGACGCACCCGCGCCGGTCCGACGTAGAACGGGCCGCCGCCGGGATAGCCCATGATGATCGCGTCGTCGCCGGACTCCGCCCGCTCCGGCGTGAAGGTCAGCGGCACGGTCGGCAGACCGGGGACGGCGAGCACGGCGACGTCGGTGAGCTCGTCCACGTAGACCGGCGTCGCGTCGTACTCCTCGCCCTCGGCGATCACGACCGGGTCGGTGACGCCGGCGAGCACGTGCGCGTTCGTCATGACCCGCTCCGGGTGGTAGACGAACCCGGAGCCGTCGATCTGCCGCGAGCACGACGGCGCGATCCCGGTGACCTTGACGACGGAGCCCTGGACGGAGGCGACGACCGGGCTGGCCGTCAGCGCGTCGTCGGGCGCGGGGACGTCGCGGACCTGGGTGGGCGTGAGCGGGTCGAGGACGTCGGGCAGGCCGCGCCGGTCGATGGCCTCCCGCAGGTTGTCGTAGACGTTCCGGACGCCGTCCGGGACGGCGGCGTCGACGGCCTGCACCAGCGCCGACTGCCGCACCTGGCTGGAGACCTGCGGGAACGGCGAGCTGGCCAGTGGGGAGGCGACCATCCAGGCCACCAGCAGCACCGCGGCCGACGACACGACGGCGCCGGCGACCGAGTCGACCATCTTGGCCGGCTCCCACGTCACGTGGGAGCGGATCGCCCGCCCGACCGCGCCGGCCAGGATCTGGCCGAGGAGCGCGCCCGCCAGCACCACCACGAGGGCGGCGAACACCCGCGTCACGCTCGACCCGTCGATGCGGTCGGCCACGGGCCCGGACAACTGGGCACCGAGCACCGCGCCGCCCAGGAACCCGAGGATCGAGCTGGAGGAGACGAGCAGCCCCTGCCGGAATCCCGACAGGGCGAACAGCAGCGCGAGGGCGATCAGCACGAGGTCGACGACGGACACGGCCTAGCCCCGCACCGTCATCGTGCCCACCTGACCGAGCTGGACGTGGAGGCTGCACTCGAAGGGATGGTCGCCGGGGGCGGTCACCTCGAACTCGATCGTCTTCTCCTCGCCCGGCGCCAGGATGGAGATGCCCTCGGTGATCTCCTCGGGGCCCTCCCCCGTCGTGAACTTCAGGTTGTGGGTCATCTGCTCGGCCACGTTGACGACCGTGAGCCGCACCGGACCGGGGGCGACGGTGAACCGGTCGGGGGTGAACACGTAGTCGTCCTGCGTCTGCAGGGTGATCTCCTGGACGCCGTCGTCGGCCGTCGTCACCTCGCCGACGCCGGCAGCGGTGGTCACGGGCGCCGCGGACGACGGCTCGTCGCCACCGCAGCCGACCAGGAGCCCGGAGATCAGCGCCAGGATCACGGCGGTCGATGCCCGGTGGCCCCGTCCAGAGGCTCGCCATGAGCTTGCGAATGGTGAGGAGGACGGGGTCCTTCTCCTTCTACTCATCGGGGCGGAACCGTACGCGTCGGGGGGCCGTCGGGCGCGGGATCGGCGACCGTCGGCGCGGCGGCGTCCTCCTCCCCGCCGGCGTCGACGGACCCGGGCAGCCGGTAGGGACGGATGGCCGAGGCCGGCAGCGGCCGGACGTCGCGCTCGTCCCACGGCTGCGCCAGCCCGGCGGCCTCGAGGATCGCCTCCAGCAGCCCGGCGGTGAAGCCCCAGACGAGCATGTCGGCGACGGCGAACGCCGGGCCGATGTAACCCATGGGATGGCTGACCCGGAACCGGTTGGCCGGATCGGTCAGGTCGGCCAGCGGCACCCGCGCGACCCTCGCCACCTCCCGCGGATCGCCGACGCTGACGTCCCGCGGGTCGTCCCACCAGGCCACCACCGGGACGACGAGCCGGTCCGACGGGGGCAGGTAGAGCTCCTGGAGGGTCGCCACGACGCGGACGCCCTCGGGGTCGATCCCGGCTTCCTCCTCGGCCTCGCGCAGCGCCGTCCCGACCGGGAAGTCGTCCCCCGGGTCGACGCCCCCGCCGGGAAAGGCCGGCTGGCCGGCGTGGCTGCGCAGGTGGGCCGACTTCTCGATCAGCAGGACGTCGGGCCCCATCGGGCCCTCGCCGAACAGGATGAGCACCGCCGACCGGCGGGCCGTCGCCGACGCCTCCGGCATGCGGTGCCGCAGCGGCAGGTCGGCAGCGGACTCGATCAGGCGCGCCAGGTACTCGGGGAGATCGCTCACAGCTGCACCCCGAGGTGCTGGGCGACGAGGCTGCGCAGCTCGTCCACGGACGTCACCACCGCGGGCTGGACGTGCGTGACGGACCCGTCCGCAGCGACGAACACGGTGAACGGCAGCACGTTGAGCCCCAACTGGGCCGCCAGCTCCCCGTCTCCGTCGTAGGCGATCGGGAAGCCGAGCCCGGCGTCCGCCGCGTAGGACGTCGCCTGGGGGACGCCGTCCTGGCTGTTGACCCCGATGACCCGCACCCGGTCGCCGGCCTCGTCGGCGAACTGCTGGATCAGTGGGAGCTCCTCACGGCACGGAGCGCACCAGGTGGCCCAGAGATTGAGCACGGTCGGGGAACCGGGGGCGCGCGTCAGGTCGAGCGTCCCACCGCCGAGACAGTCGAACGCCAGGTCGGGGGCCCCGGCCGGTGCGACGGCGTCCTCCTGCTCGGGGCACGGCGGGAGGTCGGTCGCCACAGCGGCGGGATCGTTCTCCGGTGCGGGAGGGACCGGCTCCGGCTCCGCGGTGCAGCCGGCGATCAACGCTGCCAGGCCGAGGGCGGCGATCCCGCGTCGGGCCGTCACTCGGTGTCCGATGCCGCAGGCGACTTGACGAGCTTCAGCGCCACCTCCGGATCGATCGGGCCGATGCCGAACGACGGGCACCAGCGGGCCAGGCCGCAGGCGCCGCAGGCGGCCTTCTTCGCATGGCAGACGCGACGCCCGTGGAAGATCACGCGGTGGCTGAAGTCGGTCCACTCCTTCTTCGGCACGAGCTCGGCGATCTGGGCCTCGACCTTCACCGGGTCGTCCTCCGCCGTCCAGCCGAAGCGCCGCACGAGACGGCCGAAATGCGTGTCGACGGTCAGCCCGGGGACGTCGAAGGCGTTGCCGAGGACGACGTTGGCGGTCTTGCGGCCGACGCCGGGCAGCGTGACGAGGTCGGCCATCCGGCCCGGCACCTTCCCGTCGAACCGCTCGACCAGCGCCTGGCTCAGACCCAGGACGGAGTTGGCCTTCGCCCGGAAGAAGCCGGTGGGCTTGAGAATCGCCTCCAGCTCCTCGCGGTCGGCCCCGGCGAGGGCGACCGCGTCCGGATACCGGGCGAACAGCGTGGGCGTGACCTTGTTGACCATCTTGTCGGTGGTCTGCGCCGACAGGACCGTGGCGACCAGCAGCTCGAAGGCGTTGGTGAAGTCCAGCTCGCAGTGCGCGTCGGGGTGGATGACGGCGAGCTCGCGGGCCATCCGCCGGGCCCGGCGGGTGCGCGCGAGGGGCGACTCGTCCGGATCGAAGGGCGACGCCCCGGTCAGCGCGACGGGGGTCGGACGCCGGGCGCGCACCGGGCGGGCGTAGCTCTGATCGGGGACGGGGACGGGCACTGACACGCGGTCGAGCGTAGGCGGCAACCCTGACACCGTCCGGGCGTGGGATCATCGAGCACGTGGTCGCACTCAGCGTGATCCTCTTCCCCCCTCTCCTGATCGCCTTCCTGCTGGTCATGGAGCGGGTCGAGGAGCCGCTCCGCCGGCCGGCGTCCCCGCGCGAGGTGTCGGAGTTCCTGAGCACCGCCACGCCGGGCGAGGTCGACACGCTCGCCTCGTCGGGCATCCGCCGGGCCCTGTTCCGCTGGCGCCGCCGGCGCGGGAAGCGCGGCACGACGACGAACCCACCGATGGTCTGAGCCGACTGTGCGCCATCCCACTCGCTCGGAGGGGGGACCCGGCCGCCCACCGAACGGGTGACGGAAGGCACAGCCGCCTAGACTCCCCTGCGGACACGGGCGCCGAAGCGTTCCGTCAGAGCTGTTGTGGGAGGACGTGTAGTGGACGAGGTGCTGGCCCAGTCCGGGCTCTTCCAAGGGCTCTCGGACGAGGCGGTCGAGCCGGTCCTGAGCCGTCTGGAGATGAGCACGCTGCCGCGTGGTCGCGTGATCTTCAACGAGGGCGAGCCCGGCGACAGTCTCTACATCGTCGTGAGCGGCAAGATCAAGCTGTCGCGCCGCGCCCCTGACGGCCGTGAGAACGTGCTGGCCGTGATGGGTCCGTCCGACCAGTTCGGCGAGCTGTCGGTCTTCGACCCCGGCCCGCGGACGGCGACCGCCACCGCCGTCACCGACGTGAAGCTGGCCAGGATGCCGCAGTCGGTGCTGCGGCTGTGGATCGAGGCCCACCCGGAGATCGGCGAGCAGCTGCTTCGCGTGCTGGCCCGTCGCCTGCGCCGCACCAACGACTCCGTCGCCGACCTGATCTTCACCGACGTCCCCGGCCGCGTGGCCAAGGCGCTGCTGCAGATGGCCGACCGCTTCGGCAGCCGCGAGAGCGAGGGCCTGCGGGTCAAGCACGACCTCACGCAGGAGGAGCTGGCCCAGCTCGTCGGCGCCTCCCGCGAGACGGTGAACAAGGCGCTGGCCGACTTCGTGCACCGGGGCTGGATCCAGCTGCAGGGCAAGTCGGTCGTCGTCCTCGACGAGGAGCGCCTCCGCCGAAGGGCGAGGTAGGGGGAACTCGCCTCTGCGAAGGTCGTGACCGGTGGCGGGCCCGAAGGGTCCCCGCCGGACGCGACGGCGCGGCTCAGCGCAGCAGTGGAACGGCCCCTGGTGGCGGTGTGACGCGGAGCGTCACGAAGGTAATGGCACGACCATGCGGATGCGGGTGCCGTCGGGGAGCACGGCCCAGCGGCCGTCGGGGGTCTCCTCGAACGTCGGGCTGATCGGGTGCAGCGGCTCCGGCGGTGAACCCGCGAGCGCCGCGGCGACGTCGGGGAACTCCGCCAGCTGACCGAGGGTGTGGCTGGTCGGGGGCAGCATCGGCCGGGCCCCGACCGACAGCTCGGCGAGCGCGGCCGCGGGCGTCAGCCACGACGCCTCGTCGGCCTCCCCCGAGACGTGCCGGGCTTCCTGGCCGACCGGCAGCGCGGCCACGAAGAACTTGGTGTCGTAGCGCCGCGGCTCGACCGGCGGGGTGATCCAGTGCGCGAACGGCCGGAGCAGGTCCGAGCGGACGGCGAGGCGGCGGCCGGCCAGCAGCTCCGCGAGGGACAGCTCCCGGGCGAGCAGGGCCTGGCGCTGCTCCTCCCAGTCGTCCCCGGACACGTCCGGGACGACGTCCCCACCCTCGGGGTGACCGGCCAGCAGGACGCCGGCCTCCTCGAACGTCTCCCGGACGGCCGCGCAGACCAGCTCGCGCGCCATCCGCTCGTCGCAGCCGAAGGCCGCGGCCCAGTCCGCGGGTCCCGGCCCCCACCACGCGATCTCGGTGTCGCCGTCGCGGGGGTCGACGCCGCCGCCCGGGTAGGCGGTCATCCCGCCGGCGAACGGCATGCCCTTGGTGCGGCGCAGCAGGTAGACCTCGAGCCCGGACTCCCCGTCGCGCAGGATGAGGACGGTCGCGGCCTGCTTCGGCTCCGTACCCGCTCCCCCGCCCAGCCCGGTCACCGAAGTTCGACGGTCAGCTCGATCTCGACGGGTGCGCCGAGCGGCAGCTCGGCCACGCCGATGGCGCTGCGGGCGTGCTGCCCGGCATCCCCGAAGATCTTGCCGAGCAGCTCGCTGGCGCCGTTCACCACGCGCGGCTGACCGGTGAAGCCCTCGGCGCTGGCCACGTAGCCGACGACGCGCACGACGCGGGCCACCGAGTCCAGGCCGACCAGCTCGTGGACGGCGGCGAGGGCGTTGAGCGCGCAGACCTTGGCGTCGCCGGCCGCGGCCTCCACGTCGACCGAGCCGCCGACCTTGCCGGTGCGGCGCATCCCCCCGTCGACGAACGGCAGCTGTCCGGACGTGAAGACGAGCGAACCCGAGCGGACGGCGGGCACGTAGGCGGCCACCGGCGCGGCGACGTTCGGCAGCCGGATGCCGAGCTCGGCCATGCGCGCGAGCCACCCCTGGGCGGGGGCCGTCATGACGGGCGCTTGAGGTACGCGACCAGCTGGTCGGAGCCACCGGGGCCCGGGAGGACGGTCACCAGTTCCCACCCGTCGACGCCCCAGGAGTCGAGGATCGCCTTGGTGTTGTGGATCAGCAGCGGGATGGTGGCGTACTCCCACTTGCGGCGGGCCGGTTCGGTCATGGGCAGGACGCTAGCGCAGCAGGGTGACCTGACCCGCGGCCCCGTGCAGGGCCCCGCGCCGAGCCTGCGAGGAGTGGGGGGCACGGGTTCCTTCTCCTACGCTGGTGCGGGTGAGCCCCCACCCGTCCTCCGTGCGCCTGCACGTCGTCACCGGCAAGGGCGGGACCGGCAAGACCACCGTCGCCGCCGCGCTGGCCCTCGCCCTCGCCGCTGACGGCGGCCAGGTGCTGCTGGTCGAGACGGAGGGCCGGCAGGGCATCGCGCAGCTCTTCGACACCCCGCCGCTGCCGTACGAGGAGCGCCGGGTGGCCGTCGTCCGTGGCGGCGGGGAGGTGAAGGCCCTCGCGATCGACGTCGAGGAGGCCCTCCTCGACTACCTCGACATGTTCTACAACCTGCGGCGGGCCGGCCGGGCGCTGCGCAAGATGGGTGCGATCGACTTCGCCACCGCCATCGCCCCGGGCCTCCGCGACGTGCTGATCACCGGCAAGATCAAGGAGGCGGTGACCCGCCGTCGCGACGGTCGCCCCGTCTACGACGCCGTGGTCGTCGACGCCCCGCCCACCGGGCGGATCACCCGCTTCCTCGGGGTGACGGCGGAGATGGCGCAGCTGGCCCGCTCCGGCCCCATCAAGACCCAGAGCGACGGCGTCATGGCCGTCCTCCGCTCGCCCCAGACGGCCGTGCACCTGGTGACCCTGCTCGAGGACATGCCGGTGCAGGAGACCGCAGACGCCATCGCGGAGCTGACCGAGGCCAAGCTGCCGATCGGGTCGGTGATCGTGAACATGGCCACCGAGCCCGTGCTGCCCGAGCCCGCCCTCCAGCGCGCCGCCGAGGGCACGCTCACCGGGGCCGACCTCGCTCCGGCGCTCGCCGCCGCCCACCTGCACGGCGGCGACGACCTCGCGGACGCCCTGGCCGCCGAGGTGACGGAGCACGCCCAGCGCTGGGCGGCCCAGGACGAGCTGCGCGACGAGGTGGAGGATCTCGGCCGGCCGACGGTCGAACTGCCGTTGCTGACCGGCCCCATGGACGTCGGTTCGCTCTTCGAACTCGCGGGCCGCCTCGAGGACCACCTGCGCAGCGAGGTGGCCGCGTGATGGCCGCCGAGCCGCAGCCCGCCGGCGAGGCGACTCCCGGGTCCGCCCGCGGCGCGCGCCAGCACCGGCCCGCCCGGCCGGGACCACTGGCCCCGCCGATGGACCTGCGTGCGCTGATCGAGGACCGCGAGACCCGCATCATCGTGTGCTGCGGCGCAGGGGGGGTGGGCAAGACGACCACGTCGGCGGCGCTCGCCCTGGCCGCCGCCGAGGCCGGCCGGACGGTCGTCGTCCTCACGATCGACCCCGCCCGACGGCTGGCGCAGTCGCTCGGGCTGGTGGAACTGGACAACGAGCCGCGGCAGGTCCACATCCCTGGTGACGCGGCCGCAGGGGCCGACGGCGAACTGCACGCCATGATGCTGGACATGAAGCGGACGTTCGACGACGTCGTCGCCGCGC
>NZ_SPQM01000091.1 GCF_004570345.1 Blastococcus sp. CT_GayMR20
GGCCGGGATCGTCTGCACGCACGCCGGCGGGCTGCCGCCGCGCACCCGGCCGCACCGGGTCGCCTACGACGACGTCGTCGCCGACATCGTCACCAGGTCGACGGCGCTCGCCGAGGCCGCCGTCGCGGCGGGCGTGGACCGCGACCGCGTCCTCGTCGACCCCGGGCACGACTTCGGCAAGAACACCCGGCACTCGCTGGAGGCCACCCGCCGCCTCGGCGAACTGGTCGCGACCGGCTGGCCGGTGCTGGTGGCCCTGTCGAACAAGGACTTCGTGGGCGAGACCCTCGACGTCCCGCTGGAGGAGCGGCTCACCGGCACCCTCGCCGCGACCTCCGTCAGCGCGTGGCTCGGGGCGCGGGTGTTCCGGGCGCACGACGTCGCGGCGACCCGCCAGACGCTCGACATGGTCGCCGCGATCCGCGGCGACCGCCCCCCGGTGCGCACCGTCCGCGGCCTCGCCTGACCGCGATGATGATCAGGTCACCTGATCATCAGGGGTCCTGGCTCAGGATGGACGGTGAGCCAGGACCCCACCAGGTGAGCCAGGACGGCAGCGGGCCGCGGCGCCACGCACTTCCGCGCCTGCACCAGCGGGTCTAGCCTGCGCCGCGTCAGGCCCAGGAACCCACCCGGGAGGTGCCGGAGATGAGTGGTCGCGTCGTCCACTTCGAGATCCCGTTCGACGACGGGGACCGTGCGCGCAGCTTCTACAAGGAGCTCTTCGACTGGCAGGTCATGGAGATGCCGGAGATGGGCTACACGATCGTCATGTCCGGCCCCAGCGACGACAAGGGCCCCACGGAGTCAGGCTTCATCAACGGCGGGATGCTCGCCCGCGAGCAGGCCGCGACCCGCGGGCCGGTGATCGTCGTCGACGTGGACAGCATCGACGCGAAGCTGATCAAGATCGAGGAGGCGGGCGGGTCCACCGTCGTGGGGAAGACGCCGGTGGGCGACATGGGCTTCGCCGCCTACTTCACCGACCCGGAGGGCAACGTGATGGGCCTCTGGGAGACCGCATCCCAGACCTGACGAACCGCGCGCGAGGGCCGCCGTCCGCACGTTCCAGCGCGAGGACGGCGGCACCACGGCGAGGCCGGTCGTTAGCGTGACCGCATGGCCGCCACCGGGTTCAGCACCGCCGACGAGCTCAACGCGATCCTCCCCGGCACGCTGCCGGGCCTGCTCGGGCTCTCCATCACCGCGCACGAGCCCGGCCGGCTGGAGGCCGCCCTCGACGTCCGCCCGGAGCTGCTGGCGCCCAACGGCTACCTGCACGCGGCGACGGTCGTGGGTCTGGCCGACACCGCCTGCGGGCTGGCCAGCCGCGCCCTCCTGCCGGAGGGATCCACGGGGTTCACCACGATCGAGCTCAAGTCGAACTTCCTCGGCACCGCTCGCGAGGGACGCATCACCACGGTGGCGACGAACGTCCACGCGGGGCGCACGACGCAGGTCTGGGACGCCGTCGTGACGAACGCCGGCAGCGGCCGCACGATCGCCCTGTTCCGCTGCACCCAGTCGGTCCTCTGGCCGCGCGGGACGTGAAACGGGCGAACCGGCGGGTAACCCCCCTGTGGCGCGCGACACGCGCAATGTGAGACTGGCGCCACATCCGCACTGAGGAGGAGCCCCGTGGCCCTGGCCAGCCCGTATCCCGATGTCGAGATCCCGAACCTGCCGGTTCCCGAGTTCGTCCTCGCCGCCGGCAAGGAGCGCCCGGACGCCCCCGCCCTGATCGACGGCCTCAAGGGCGACGCGATCACCCACGGCCAGCTCGCGGCCTATGTCGAGCGCGTCGCCGCGAACCTGCACGCCCGCGGCCTGCGCAAGGGTGACGTCGTCGCCGTCTTCTGCCCGAACACGCCCTGGTACCCGGTGGTGTTCCACGGCATCGCGGCCGCCGGCTGCGTGATGTCGCCGATCAACTCGCTCTACACGCCCGACGAGATCGCCTTCCAGCTGAAGGACTCCGGCGCGAAGATCCTCATCACCATCTCGCTGTTCATGGACCGCGCCTCGGCCGCCGCGGAGAAGACGCCGCTCGACGAGATCGTCGTGCTCGACGGCATGGAGGGGCACGCGAACCTGTTCGACCTGCTCGGGGCGGACGCACCGAGCGTGCAGGTGGACATCGACCCGGCGGACGACCTGGTCGCGCTGCCCTACTCCAGCGGCACGACCGGCCTGCCCAAGGGCGTCATGCTCACGCACCGCAACCTGGTGGCGAACGTGGCGCAGACGCGGGCGCTGATCGACCTGCAGGAGGACGAGAAGATCATCGCCGTCCTGCCGTTCTTCCACATCTACGGCCTGACGGTGCTGATGAACCAGGGCCTCCAGTGGGGCGCGACGGTGGTCACGCTGCCGCGGTTCGACCTGGAGGACTTCCTCCGGACCATCCAGGACTACAAGATCACCCGCGCGTTCGTCGCGCCGCCGATCCTGGTCGCCTTCGCCAAGCACCCACTGATCGACCAGTACGACCTGTCGTCGCTGCGGTCGATCCTCTCCGGCGCCGCGCCGCTGGACGAGCAGCTCGCCCTGGCGGTGGAGCAGCGGCTGCGCAAGGGCGCCGACGGCGGCGTCACGGTCGCCCAGGGCTACGGGATGACCGAGCTGTCACCGGTCTCGCACACCACGCCCGACCCCGGGCACGAGCCCCCCGGCAGCGAGGGCTACCAGGTGCCGAAGGGCTCCGTCGGCTACGCCATCCCGAACACCGAGTGCCGGCTGATCGACCCGTCCACCGGTGAGGACGCCGCCGACGGCGAGCGGGGCGAGCTGTGGATCCGCGGCCCGCAGGTGATGAAGGGCTACCTCAACAACGAGAAGGCGACCCGGGAGACCGTCGACAGCGACGGCTGGCTGCACACCGGCGACGTCGCGATCGTCGACGACCACGGCGTCTACACCGTCGTGGACCGGGTCAAGGAACTGATCAAGTACAAGGGCTACCAGGTGGCGCCGGCCGAGCTCGAGGCCGTGCTGCTGGGCCACCCGGAGATCGCCGACGCCGCGGTCATCGGCGTCCCCGAGAAGGACACCGGCGAGGAGCTGCCCAAGGCCTTCGTCGTCAGGACGCCGGGCTCCGAGCTCACCGAGGAGGCCGTCATGGCGTACATGGCCGAGAAGGTGGCTCCGCACAAGAAGATCCGGTTCGTCGAGTTCATCGACACCGTGCCGAAGTCCGCGGCCGGGAAGATCCTCCGGAAGGACCTCAAGGCCCGCGCCTGACATGCGGCCCCTCGGCCCCCACCCTGCCGGGGCCGAGGGGCTGCCGGGGAGCCCTCCGGAGCCACCCCGGCAGCCGGTCCGTCAGCCGGTCTCCGGTCCGCGCGGCGGCGGACCGGTCGTCGCGGAGTCCGGCCGCGCGTCGGCGGCCGTGGTGCGGTCCGCGGGGACCGGTGGGGTCCAGGGCGGCGGCGGTCCGCCCGGCGGGTAGGCCGCCGGGACCGGAGCCGGGGGTCCCGCGTAGCGGGCGGGACGGCGGATCGCGATCACCAGCAGCGCGACGCTGAGCAGCGTGAGGAACGCACCCGAGCCGAGCAGTCCCCAGCCCAGACCCCCCAGGGCCGGCACGGTGGCACCGATGCGGGCGTCGACGGACACGTCGGCCGATCCGTCGGCGTTCATGACCACGAGCATCCAGCTGCCGTCGGCCGGGACCCAGCTCACCGACTGCGTGCCGGCACCACTGCTCTGCGCCACCCAGAAGTCCTCGTCCGACGGCGGACCGGACGGGGCGTCGCCGGACGTCGTCGTCTGCGTCGGGTTGTCGAAGCCGAGGTCGTCGATGACGGTGCGCCCGACGCCGTCCAGGTAGGCCTCCCCGTCACTCACCGGCGCGATCCCGACGAACACCTCGTCCGTGGACCCGCTGGCCGTGACCTCCAGGCGGGCCGTTCCCAGGGCTGCGGACAACGGCACCCAGTCGGCACCGGTGGCCAGGTCGATCCGCTCGCTGATGAGCGCGAACTGGTCGGTCGCGAACGCGTCCCGCTCGGAGAACACGTACCCGTCGTCGTTCCGCTCCGCCGAGTCGGCCCAGAGCAGGACTCCACCACCCAGCAGCAGTCCGAGGCCGGGCAGGAGGAGCAGGAGCCCGAGGACGAGGGCCACGATGCGTCCGGCGCCCCAGCGCGGGGCGGGTGCCGTCGTCCAGGGCGGTGGGGGAGCGGCGGTCATGACGTACCTCCGGGCGACCGCCGGGGCCGCGGATCCCGCGGCGCGTGCCGGCGGCTCCCGGCGAGCCTGGCACTGACGCCGGACCGAACCGTCCGCACGATCGCGCCGACGACCCTCCATCAGGGACCGGCGGCGCGCCGCTCCCGACGGTCAGCGAGGAGGATCGGTCCGTCATGGGTGCCGTGGAGGGGCCCTAAGGTCGGGCCCATGCGCGCGGTGACGATCAGCGAACCCGGTGGTCCGGAGGTCCTCGAGTGGGCCGAGGTGCCCGACCCGGTGTGCGGGCCCGGCGAGGTGGTCGTCGACGTCGCCGCGACGGCGGTGAACCGCGCCGACCTCCTGCAGCGGCAGGGGTTCTACCCGCCGCCGCCCGGCGGGAGCGACATCCTCGGCCTGGAGTGCAGCGGCCTGATCAGCGAGGTCGGCGAGGGCGTGACCGGCTGGTCGGTCGGCGACGAGGTCTGCGCGCTGCTGTCCGGCGGCGGGTACGCCGAGCGCGTCGCCGTCCCGGCGGGGCAGCTGCTCCCCCGCCCGTCCGGCGTGGAGCTGGCGACCGCCGCGGCCCTGCCGGAGGTCACCTGCACGGTCTGGTCGAACGTCTTCCTGCTCGCCGGCCTCCGGCGCGGCGACAGCTTCCTCGTGCACGGCGGGTCCAGCGGGATCGGCACCATGGCCATCCAGCTCGCCGCCCGTGCGGGGGCGCGGGTGTTCACCACCGCCGGGACGGCGCAGAAGCTCGACGCCTGCCGCGAGCTCGGGGCCGAGGTGGCCATCAACTACCGCGAGGAGGACTTCGTCGAGCGGATCCGGGAGGAGACCGACGGCGCCGGCGTCGACGTCGTCCTGGACAACATGGGCGCCAAGTACCTGGGCCGGAACGTGGAAGTGCTGGCCACCGGTGGCCGGCTCGTCTCGATCGGCTTCCAGGGTGGGACCAAGGGTGAGCTCGACCTCGGCGCGCTGATGCGCAAGCGCGGATCGGTGGCGGCGACGAGCCTCCGCTTCCGGCCCGCCACCGGTCCCGGCGGCAAGGCCGAGATCGTCGCGGCGGTGCTGCACGACGTGTGGCCCGACGTGGAGCGGGGCGTCGTCCGGCCGATCGTCGACCGCCGGCTGCCCATGTCCCGGGCCGCCGAGGCGCACTCCGTCCTGGAGGCCAGCGAGCACATCGGCAAGGTCCTGCTCCTCACCGACAGCTGAGGCTCAGAAGGTCACGCGCGCCAGCTCCCGGCCCCCGTCGCCGAGGATGACCGCGCCGGCGAGCGCGCCGGAGTCGACGTCCGCCCATCCCGTCCACGTCCCGTCGCCCTCGGACGAGGCGGGCCACGTCCCGGCGTCGTACCGCCGGCCGTCGCGATCGAACGCGACGAGTCCGCAGGTCTCGCCGGGGCGGAGGCCCGCGACGGTGACCTCGATCGCGCTGCCGTCGCGCGCCGGGCTGGCGGTGACGCTCACGCGCACCGGACCGGACGTCGCACTGGCGGTCTGCTCCCCCTGCCCGGTGGCCCAGACGGTCACCCCGGCACCGATCCCGAGGACGGCGAGCACCACCGCCGCGGCCAGCGCCCACGTGCGGGAGCGCAGCGTCCGCGGCCGCTCCGCCCCGACGGCGGCCGCCGTCCGTGCGAAGAGGTCGGGGGACGGCGTCACGGGGACCGGCAGCAGGTCCTCCGGGCGCACCCGTTCCAGCAGCCCGGGCAGCGACCGGAGGCCCGCCAGCTCCGCGGCGCAGGCCGGGCAGGTGCGGACGTGCTCCTCCACCTGCTGCCGCTCGTCCGGCTCGAGCGCCCCGAGCACGTAGGCGCCGAGCGCGACCGTGGCGTCGGAGCAGGTCACGTCGTCACCCCCCGTTCGGCCAGGGCCAGCTTCAACGCGCGCAGGCCGTAGTAGCAGCGGGACTTCACCGTTCCCGGCGGCACCCCGAGGACGGCGGCCGCCTCGGCGACGCTCCGGCCGCGGTAGTAGGTCTCGACGATCACCGCACGGTGTTCCGGCGACAGGGACTGCAGTGCGTCGGTGATGATGATCCGGTCGAGGGTGTTCTCGATGCGGTCCAGGCCGGGCACGGCGGCCAGCGCCGCGTCGCCGACCTCCGGTGGCCGGGACTTCCGGGCGCGGTGGGCGTCGATGGCCAGGTGCTGGGCGACCGTGAACAGCCACGGTCGGACGGGTGCGGCGCTCGGATCGAGCCGGTCCAGGTGCCGCCAGGCGCGGACCAGGGTCTCCTGCACCAGGTCCTCCGCCAGGGCGCGGTCGCCGTCGCACAGCCGCAGCGCGTAGCCGAGGAGCGCGAGGGCGTGCGCGTCGTAGAGGGCACGCAGCTCCCGCTCGGCCGTCCCGCCGTCGCGCGCCCTCGTCACGGGACGCTGCGCGATCGGCTCATGGCGGGCACTCCTCGGACGAGCGCTCAGTATCCGTCGCCGGCGGCCGGTGCGGCAGTCTCGCTGATCTTGCTGCCGTCCGGGCCCACGACCCACCAGACGCCCTGGACGCCCTGGCCCGTGGTGTCACCTTCGGCCGAGTCGCCCTGCCAGTAGTACAGCGGGTACCCGTCGAGCGTGACCTGCTTCGTGCCGTCGTCCCGCGTGATCGTGCCGACGTCCCCGTCGACCCCGTCGACCACCGGGCTGTCGGCGTCGGTGGTGACCGGCGGCCAGGCCTCCAGGCAGCCGCCGGTGCAGGTGCTCTCGCCCGAACCCGGGGTGTCCTTGTCGAACACGTAGACGGTCATGCCGTCGGCGTCGACGACGATCGTGCCCAGGTCGCTGTCGGCGGTGCCCAGCTCGGCCTCTGCCGCCGCCGGCGACGACGCCTCGCCGCCCGCACCGGCGTCGCCGCCCTCGTCGCCGGAACCACAGCCGGCGAGCAGCAGCGCGCCGGCGGCCAGGACGGTGGTCAGGATCGACGTCGTCCGCATGGGGAGCTCCCTCCGTCGGCGGGCCCGACCCGTGCGGGCACCGACACCAGGGAGCACGCACGCCGGTCTCCCCCGGTTCACCGACCAGGCGCCCGCTCTGTCGGACCCGAGGGGGAGGATGGGGGCATGACTGCACCCGGGAACGGCAGCCAGCGTCCGCAGCAGGTCGTCGTCGTGGGCCCTGACGGGCAGCCGGTCGGCGCCCTGGCTTTGCCGCACGGCTCCGAGGACGACGACGGCCAGGACGGCGCTCTCAGCGTCAGCGAGATGGTGGAGCAGCCGGCCAAGGTCATGCGGATCGGCACGATGATCAAGCAGCTGCTGGAGGAGGTGCGCGCGGCGCCGCTCGACGACGCGAGCCGCAACCGGCTGCGCGACATCCACGCGGCCTCGATCCGCGAACTCGAGGAGGGCCTGGCACCGGAGCTCCGCGAGGAGCTCGAGCGGATCACCCTGCCGTTCACCGAGGGCGAGACCCCGTCGGACGCCGAGCTGCGGATCGCCCAGGCGCAACTGGTCGGCTGGCTGGAAGGCGTCTTCCACGGCATCCAGACGGCGATGTTCGCCCAGCAGATGGCCGCCCGTGCGCAGCTGGAGGAGATCCGCCGCAAGGCGCTGCCCGGCGGGCAGTCCGCGGGCCAGCAGCCCGACTTCCGCCCCGGGGGCGGCCAGTACCTCTGATCCGGTACCGGTCGGTCCCCCGACCAGGTGAAACGTTCCTCCTCAGGTTGCAGCGGCCCCCGTGGACGGCGACCTTCGTGGCTCGGGCCGGACATCCCGGCCGTCCGAGGAGGACTTCGTGAGCACCGACCAGCACGCCCCTGCCCCGACCGGCGCAACGGGTCAGAACAGTGGCATCGGCATCGCCGGCTTCGTCACCGGCCTGCTCGGGGCCCTGCTCTCGTGGTTCCCGCTCGCGGGCATCATCCTGGGCATCCTCGGCGTCGTCCTGGGTGGCGTGGGCGTCGCCCAGGGCCGCCGCAGCGGCGCGAAGACGGGACTGGCCGTCGCCGGCGTCGTCCTGGGCGTCATCGCGCTCGTGATCAGCATCGTGCTGGTCGTCTGCGTCCTCTCCGAGGCCTGAGACCGACACGCCGACGGCGCCGTCCCCCGAGGGGACGGCGCCGTCGTGCTGTTTCAGACGGTGAAGCGGCTGACCGCCTGCTGCAGCTCCCCGCTCATGCGGGCCAGCTCGCCGGCCGCGCGCTGAGCGTCCTCGACCCGCGAGGTCGTCTCCTGCGTGCCGGCCGCCAGCCCCGAGATCGCCGCGGCGATGTCCTGGGATCCGCTGGCCGCACCGGCGACGTTGCGGTTCATCTCGTTCGTGGTCGCGGTCTGCTCCTCGACCGCCGCGGCGATGGTCGCCTGGAAGTCGTTGATCTCCCCGATCACCGCGCTGATCTGGCTGATCGCCTCGACGGCTCCGGCGGTGTCGGCCTGGATGGCCTCGACCCGGGCGGAGATGTCCTCGGTGGCCCGCGCGGTCTCCTGCGCGAGCTCCTTGACCTCGCTGGCCACGACCGCGAAGCCCTTGCCGGCCTCCCCGGCGCGCGCGGCCTCGATGGTCGCGTTGAGGGCCAGCAGGTTCGTCTGCTCGGCGATGCCGTTGATGAGCTTGATGACCGTGGCGATCTCCTGCGACGAGTCGCCGAGCTTGCCGACCGTGGCCGTCGTGTTCTCGGCGACGGTGACCGCGGACCCGGCGACCCGGGCCGCCTCGGTGGCGTTGTGGGCGATCTCCCGGATGGCGCTCTCCATCTGGGAGGAGCCGGCGGCCACCGTGTCCACGCTGGACGCGACGTCACCGGCGGAGGTGACGACGGCGTCGGCCTGCGCGGCCGCGTTCGCGGCGTTCTCCCGCATGCCCTGCGCCGCGTCGTTGAGCTGCTGCGACGCCGCGGCGAGGCGGGTCGACGAGTCGCTGACCAGGAGCAGGACGCTGCCGATCGAGTCGAGGGTGTCGTCGAGCGACGCCGCCATCTCACCGAGCTCGGCACCGCCGGTCCGGCCGGCGCGCACGGTGAGGTCACCCTCGGCGACCCGGCCGAGCACCTCGCGCATCCGCTGGACCGGACGGGTCACGCCGCGCGCGACCAGCACCGCGAGGACGACGGCGATGGCCAACCCGACGGCGATGATGATCAGCGTCAGGGTGCGGGCCTGCTCGTTGGCGTCGGCGGCCGCGGTGGCGGTGGCCGCGGCCGCAGCGGCTGCGGCGTCGGTAGCGGCGACCAGCGACTCGTGGATGATCGCCTCGGTGCTGTTCATCGTCTGCAGCAGCGGGCCCATGACGGCCGGCGACGCACCGAGGCCGGCCTGCTGCAGCTGGGTGAGCGCGCCGACGTAGGTCTGCACCGCGGTGGTGAACTCACCGAACGCGGCCTGCGCGGCGGGGGTCAGCGGCATCGTCGAGACCGTCTCCGACAGCGCGGTCAGCCGCTGCATCGCGTCGGTCGCGCCCGCACGCGAGTTCGCGATCGTCGCCGCCGGCAGGCCGGGGATGTTGGCGCGGGCGGTCTGGGCGGAGAACTCCCACCAGGCCGACTGGATCTGGCGCAGCGCGTCCAGCGGCGCGGCGCCGTCGGTGTAGACCTGGTCGGCCTTGTCGCTGAGGTCCGACATCCGCTGGATGCCGAAGGCGCCGACGCCCACCGTGGTCAGGGCGACGACGAGGATGGCGCCGAGGAGGCGGCTGCGCAGGCCCAGGGCGGCGAGTCCGCGCCGCCGCGCAGGTTCCGGCGTGGCCTCGCCGGTGACCTCGAGATCGGGTTCCTGCGTGTGGTCCATGCGCTGATCGCTCCTCGGAGTGCCGGTGTGGTCTCCCCAGGGAATCGGCAGTCCGCGGTGCGAACGGACCCATGCGGGCCGGCAGACTCCGCGGGCGTCAGAGCGACTGCAGGAACGCCGCGACGCCGTCGTCCTCGTTGCTCCCGGTGACGTCGGTCGCGACGGCCAGCAGGTCCGGGTGCGCGTGCTCCATCGCGACGGCCCGACCGCCGGCCGCGCGCACCCACTCGAAGGCGGCGATGTCGTTGGGCATGTCCCCGAAGACGACGACGTCCTCGGGGGCGACGCCGTGGCGGGCGGCGACCTTGGCCAGGCCGGACGCCTTGGTGACACCCGCCGCGGAGATCTCGGCGAGCGCGTCGGTCGAGGAGTTCGTCACCGTCGCCCGGTCGCCCACCACGTCCTCGACCAGCGAGACGAACTCGTCGCGCGGCAGGTCCTCGTGCCGGGCCAGGAGCTTGGCCACCGGTGCGGTGATCATGTCCTCGAGCGTCGCCTCGGCCACCCCGGGGGCGTCGACGTCCCAGCGCGGCCGGTAGACGGGCTCGTGCCGGAACTCCAGGCCGTACTCGACGGCGAACCACGTGTCCGGCTGGCGGCGGCGCAGCTCGGCGGTGACCGACTGCAGGACGTCGGGAAGCAGAGGGTCCTCGTCGACGATCTCGAACCGCTCGAGGTCGAGGAGCACGGCGCCGTTGCAGCAGACCGCCGTCCCGTCGTCGATGACCTCCCGGATGCGGCGCATCCACCGCGGCGGCCGGCCGGTGGCGAGGACGACGGGGACGCCGTCGTCCCGCCACCGCCCGAGCTCGAGCACCGTCGCCTCGCTGACCGTGTCGTCCCAGCGCAGCAGCGTGCCGTCCATGTCGGTGGCGATCAGGCGCGGGCGCCAGTCAGACATGCAGCACCGCTTCGAGGTACCGGGCCACGCCGTCGGCGTCGTGGCCGCCGGTGACCTCCGGGGCGGCCGCACGCACGGCGGGATGAGCGTTGGCCACCGCGACCGCCCGGCCGCCGGCCTCGCAGACCGCGGCGATCATCGGCAGGTCGTTCGGCATGTCGCCGAAGACCAGCACGTCGCCGAAGCCGAGGCCCGGGTGGGTGGAGCCGTAGCGATCGAGGGCGACGGCGAGCCCGGACGCCTTGGTGATCCCGGGCGGCAGCACCTCGATGAAGCCGAGCCCCGCGTGCGTGACCTCGGCGTCGACGGGGTCCACGACCCGCTTCGCCCGGGCGAGGAGCTCGTCCTGACCGACCGTCGACGAGCGCAGGAACACCTTGAGGACGGCCCCGCTGGGCAGCACCTGGTTGCGCGGCAGCAGGTGCGCCGGTTCGGGATAGGGCCAGTCGAAGCCGTGCTGCACACGGAGCGCGCTCTGGATCTCGCCCTGCTCGGCGGCGTCCTCCACGGCGACGATGAGCTCGCCCGCGACGGCCTCGATGCTCGCGATGACCGCAGCGGCCTGGTCGCGCGGCAGGGCGACGGTCCGCAGCACCTCGTCGCGTTCCAGGTCGACGACGAAGCCGCCCTGCGCGAGCACCGCGATGCCCCGCCCGTCGAGCGCCACCCGGACGCTGTCGAGCAACCGCGGACCGCGGCCGGTCACGCCGACGACGGGGATGCCTGCGTCCCAGCAGGCCTCCAGTGCCGCGCGCGTGCGCGGGCTGACCTCACCGGCCGAGTCGAGCAGGGTGCCGTCGAGGTCGGTGGCGACCAGCTTCGGGCGCCAGGACCCCAGGTCGCCGGGTTCGATCACACGGTCTGCATCGGGCAGGGCGCCGTAGGCCTTGAGCGCCTTCGGCGGTTGCCCGGTCATGCCGGCGGCACCGCGCCGCGCAGGCTCATCCCCGGCGTCAGCCGGTCGACGCCGCCCAGCCACGGGCGCAGCGCCACGGGCACGTGCACCGAGCCGTCGGCCTGCTGGTGGACCTCCAGCAGGCAGGCGATGGTGCGGGCGATGGCGCAGAGGGTGCCGTTGAGCGTGGCGGCGGTCTGCGGCTTGCCGTCGGCGTCGCGGTACCTGATGTTCAGGCGGCGGGCCTGGAACGTGGCGCAGTCCGACGTCGACGTCAGCTCGCGGTAGGTGCCCTGCGTCGGGAACCAGGCCTCGATGTCGTACTTGCGGGTGGCGCTGGTGCCGAGGTCGCCGGCGGCGATGTCGACGACGCGGTACGGCAGCTCGAGCGCCTGGAGGAACTCCTCCTCCCACTGCAGGAGGCGCAGGTGCTCGGCCTCGGTGTCCTCCGGCCGGGCGAAGCTGAACATCTCGACCTTGTCGAACCAGTGCACGCGGATGATGCCGCGGGTGTCCTTGCCGTACGAGCCGGCCTCGCGGCGGAAGCAGGACGACCAGCCGGCGTAGCGGCGGGGCCCGGCGCTGAGGTCGAGCACCTCGTTGCTGTGCATGCCGGCCAGGGCCACCTCGGAGGTGCCGACGAGGTACAGGTCGTCGCGCTCGATCCGGTAGACCTCCTCGTCGTGCTCGCCGAGGAAGCCGGTGCCCTCCATGGCCTCCGGGCGCACGAGCGCGGGCGCGACGACGGGGATGAACCCGGCCGTCACCGCCCGGCTGATGGCCGCCTGCGCGAGGGCGAACTCCAGCAGCGCGCCCGGCCCGGTGAGGAAGTAGAACCGCGAGCCGGACACCTTGGCGCCCCGCTCCATGTCGATGGCGCCGAGCAGCTCGCCGATCTCGATGTGGTCGCGCACCGGGAAGTCGTAGGTGGGCACCTCGCCGACGGTGCGGATCGTGACCGCGTCGTCCTCACCGCCCGGCGGCACCGCGTCGGCGACGACGTTCGGGATCCTCAGGTGGACCGCCCGCAGCGCGGCGTCGGCGTCGCGGAGCTCCTCCTCGGCCTTCTTCACCTCGGCCGCGAGGCTCTTGGCCCGCTCCAGGACGTCGGGCCGCTCCTCGGGGTTCGCCGTCCGCACCGCCTGGGACGCCGCCTTCTGCTCGGCGCGCAGGTCGTCCACCTTCTTGACCAGCGCACGCCGGTCGGCGTCGGCTGCGAGCAGGTCGTCCACGAGTCCGTCACTGGCACCCCGCGCCCGCTGGCTGGCACGGACGGCGTCGGGGTTCTCGCGGACGAGTCGCAGGTCGATCACTGTGTGATTTTGTCACCCTCCGGGTGACACCGCGGCCAGGAGCCCCGCCCCGTGGCGACGAGCGCGACCGACTTCCGCGTCGGGAGGCCGTCGGCCTCCGCGCCGAGGAAGCCATCGCAGGCGACCTCGCGTCAGGAACAATGCACTCCATGCGCTTCCTGGACGGCAACCGACCGCCCCACGACCTCACCTATGCCGACGTCTTCATGGTGCCGGCGCGGTCCTCGGTCGGGTCCCGCCTCGAGGTCGACCTGACCACCCCGGACCGGGTGGGGACGACGATCCCCGTCGTCGTCGCCAACATGACCGCGATCTCCGGACGGCGCATGGCGGAGACGGTCGCCCGCCGCGGCGGGCTCGCCGTCCTGCCGCAGGACATCCCGGTGGACGTCGTCAGCGACGTGGTGTCGTGGATCAAGTCCCGGCACCCCGTCTACGACACCCCGATCACGTTGTCGCCGACGTCCACCGTCGGCGAGGCGCTGGCGCTGCTGACCAAGCGGGCGCACGGCATCGTCGTGGTCGTCGAGGACGGGGTCCCGGTCGGCGTCGTCACCGACGGCGCGTGCCAGGACGTCGACCGGTTCACCCAGCTCTCGCAGGTCATGGCGCACGACCCGCTGACCATCCCGGCCGGCACCGACCTGCCGAAGATCTTCGACGTCCTGACCGACGCCCGGGTCAGCGCGGCGCCGGTCGTGGAGGGCGAGCGCCTGGTCGGCGTGATCACCCGCAAGGGCGCGCTGCGGTCGGCGCTCTACCTGCCGGCGGTGAACGCCGACGGCTTCCTGCTCACCTCGGCGGCCGTCGGCATCAACGGCGATGTCGCGGGCAAGACGAGCGCCTTGCTCGCCTCGGGCGTCGACGTGCTCGTGGTCGACACCGCGCACGGCCACCAGCAGAAGGCCGTCGAGGCGGTCCGCGCCGTCCGCTCGGTGACCGGGTCGGTCCCGGTCGTGGCCGGCAACGTGGTCACCGCCGACGGCACGCGCGACCTGATCGAGGCCGGCGCCGACGTCGTGAAGGTCGGGGTCGGCCCGGGCGCCATGTGCACCACGCGGATGATGACCGGCGTCGGCCGGCCCCAGTTCTCCGCGGTCGAGGAGTGCGCCGAGGCCGCGCGCGACCTGGGCCGGCACGTGTGGGCCGACGGCGGCGTCCGCCACCCCCGCGACGTCGCCCTCGCCCTGGCCGCCGGTGCCGCGAACGTGATGGTCGGGTCCTGGTTCGCCGGCACCTACGAGAGCGCCGGGGACATGCACGACGACGCGGGCCGGCTCTACAAGGAGTCGTTCGGGATGGCGTCGGCCCGCGCGGTCAAGGCCCGGACGGCCACCGCGTCGGGGTTCGAGCGGGCGCGGGCGGCGTTGTTCGAGGAGGGCATCAGCTCCTCGCGGATGTACCTCGACCCGGCCCGCCCCGGCGTCGAGGACCTGATCGACCAGATCGTCGCCGGCGTGCGGTCCTCGTGCACCTACGCGGGCGCGCGGACCGTCGAGGAGCTGCACGAGCGCGCCGTCCTGGGGGTGCAGAGCTCGGCCGGCTACGAGGAGGGCCGGCCGCTGCCCACCAGCTGGTGAAGCCGCTCCCGCTCGAGGTCTTCGAGGGGCTGGTCGCCGACGCGCTGGACGAGGTGCCGCCGGAGCTGATGAAGCTCGTGGACAACGTCGTGTTCCTGGTGGAGGACCGCAATCCCGAGGAACCGGACCTGCTCGGGCTCTACGAGGGCTACGCGCTGACCGAGCGCGGCTGGCAGTACGGCGGCGACCTGCCGGACCGGATCATGATCTACCGGGAGGCGATCTGCGACATCTGCGAGACCGCCGACGACGTCGTGGACGAGGTGACCGTCACCGTCGTCCACGAGATCGCGCACCACTTCGGGATCGAGGAGGACCGCCTCCACGAGCTCGGCTGGGGTTGAGGCCCATCACGTAGCGTTGGATCCGTGCCCGAGAACATCGTCGCCGCGGCCGGCAAGCTGCCGATCAAGATGCTGCACGACCGCATCCTGGTGGCTCTGCGCAAGGAGGACGGCGACCGTCGTTCGAGCGGCGGCATCCTCATCCCCGCGACCGCCCAGGTGGCGAAGCGGCTGGTGTGGGGCGAGGCGCGCGGCGTCGGCGCATCCGTGCGGCAGGTGAAGGTCGGCGACCAGGTGCTCTTCTCGCCCGAGGACCAGCACGAGGTCGAGGTGCACGGCGAGGACCTGATCATCCTGCGCGAGCGCGACGTGCACGCCGTGGCCGCCGAGCGCATCGAGGAATCGACCGGCCTCTACCTCTAGGCCCCGACTGTGCGCTCATGCGCATCCGCGCCGCATCCGAGAGGCGAAGTCGCAGCGCGTACTCCCAGTGTCGCTCCTCCTGCCGAGCCGAAGGATCTCCATGCCCCGCGCCCGCTGGCTCCTCCCCCTGGTCGTCCTGCTGCTGTGGCTCGGCGCGGCCGGTCCCCTCAACGGCCTCGGCGCGAAGCTGACCGGGCTGCAGGAGAACGACGTCGCGTCGTTCCTCCCCGACAGCGCCGAGTCCACCCGCGTGCAGGAGCTGCAGTCGGGCTTCCAGCCGGTGGAGTCCATCCCCGCCGTCCTGCTCTGGGAGGACCCCGACGGGATCGACGACGCCGCGCTGGCCGACATCGGCGAGCGACTGGAGGACGCGACCGCCGTGGCGGAGGACGCCGACGCCCTGGCCGGGCCGGCGACTCCGCTGATCCCCTCCGAGGACGGCGAGGCCGTCCAGGCGTTCCTGCCGCTGAGCCCCGATCTCAGCGACGACCTGCTGCCCGTCGTCGACGACCTGCGCGCCGCCGTCGAGATCGACGGCACCGACTCCTTCGTCACCGGGCCGGCCGGCATCTTCGCCGACTTCTCCAGCGCCTTCGAGGGCATCGACGGCCTGCTGATCCTCGCCGCGTTCGGCGTCGTCCTGGTCATCCTGCTGGTGGTCTACCGCAGCCCGCTGCTCCCGCTGCTGGTCATCGCCACCGCGGGGCTGGCGCTGACGGCGGCCACCGCGGTCGCCTACCTGCTCGCCGACGGCGGCGTGATCACCGTCAACGGGCAGAGCCAGGGCATCGCCGCGATCCTCGTCGTCGGTGCGGCGACCGACTACGGCCTCCTGCTGGTGGCGCGCTTCCGGGAGGAGCTGCGCCTGGAGGAGTCGAAGTACACCGCGATGCGCATCGCGCTGCGCCAGTCCTGGGAGCCGATCGTGGCCTCCGGCGCCACCGTCGTGCTGGGCGTGCTCTGCCTCCTGCTCTCCGACCTCGGCTCCAACCGCGGGCTCGGCCCCATCTCGGCGGTCAGCGTCACCCTCGCCGTCCTCGCCGCCCTGACCTTCCTGCCCGCCGCCCTCCTGCTGCTCGGTCGGGCCGCCTTCTGGCCGTTCCGCCCGCAGTTCGGCAGCGAGCCGAAGGCCGGCCGCGGATGGGAGGGCGTGGCCGCCCTCGTCGGCCGCCGTCCGCGCCGCGTGCTCGCCGGGAGCCTGGCGGTGCTGTTCGCCGCCGCGGTCTTCGCACCGGGCTACGAGGCCGACGGCATCCCCATCTCCGACGCGATCCAGGGCGAGTCCGACGGCGTCGCGGGGCAGGAGGCCCTCGGCCGGCACTTCGACGCCGGGACCGCCAGCCCGACGATCATCATCACTCCCCAGGAGACCTGGGAGGAGGTGGCCGGGACCGCCGCGGCCACCGAGGGCATCGCCTCCGTCGTCCCGTTCACCGCGGGCCCGCCGCTGCCCGGCGCCGAGCCGCTGGTCGTCGACGGCCGGGTCCGGCTCGACGCGACGCTGGCCGTCGCTCCCGACAGCACCGCGGCGGTGGAGGCCGTCCAGGACCTCCGGACGACGCTGGACGACGCCGACCCGGAGGCGATCGTGGGCGGTGAGACGGCGAGCAACCTCGACGCGCGCGACAGCGGCGCCCGAGACCTGCGGGTGATCGTGCCGAGCGTGCTGGTCGTCATCCTGATCGTGCTGGCGCTGCTGCTGCGCTCGCTCGTCGCGCCGGTCCTCCTGGTGGCGACCGTGGTGCTCAGCGTCGGCGCGACGGTCGGGGTCGCCGCACTGGTGTTCGAGAACGTCTTCGGCTTCCCCGGCAGCGACCCGGCGATCCTGCTGATCGCGTTCGTCTTCCTCGTGGCGCTCGGGATCGACTACAACATCTTCCTGATGACGCGCGCCCGCGAGGAGTCGGCGCGGCACGGCACCAGGAAGGGCGTCCTCCGGGCGCTGGCCGTGACCGGCGGCGTCATCACCTCCGCCGGGATGGTGCTCGCGGCGACGTTCGGCGCGTTGTCGGTGCTGCCGCTGCTGTTCCTCGCGCAGATGGCGTTCCTGGTCGGCTTCGGCGTTCTGCTCGACACCTTCGTCGTCCGGTCGCTGGTCGTGCCCGCCGCGGTGGCGATCATCGGCGACCGGGTCTGGTGGCCGAGCCGGCTCGCCGAGGGACCGACGGCGGCCGAGCCGGAACGCGAGCTCCAAACCGTCTGACCGGCCCCCTGCAGGGTCCCGCCGCGAGCTTGCGAGGGGTGGGGGCAGGGGGTCCTTCCGCTAGACCGAGCCGTTGCGGATCGCGGCCAGCCACCCCTCGGCGTCGTCGAACGCCGGATCGGTCGCCGTCTCCGGCACCGGTTTGTTGTCGCGACCGTCGGCGCGCGCATAGGAGCCGAGGAAGCGGACGTCGTCGCACACCCGGTGCAGCGCGGCCAGCGCCTCCCCCACCCGCCGGTCGGAGATGTGGCCCTCGCAGTCGAGGGAGAACGAGTAGACGCCGAGGCGCTGGCGGGTGGGGCGCGACTCGATGCGCGTCAGGGAGATCCCGCGGACGGCGAACTCGCTCAGCAGTTCCAGCAGCGCGCCGGTGCGGTCGCCGACGACGGCGACCAGCGACGTCTTGTCGTTGCCGGTCGGCCGCGGCAGCTCGCCCGGCGGCGCGACGAGCACGAACCGGGTGACCGCGCCGGCGTGGTCGGCGACGTCCTCGGCGAGCGGCACCAGTCCGTAGCGCTCGGCGGCGATGGAGGCGCACACGGCGGCGTCGAACTCCCCCGCCGCGACGGCCGCGGCGGCCCCGGCCGTGGACGACGTGGGCAGTGGCACGACCCCCGGCAGCAGCTCCGCGAGCCGGCCGGTGGTCTGGGCGAGCGCGTGCGGGTGACTGGCCACCGAGCGGACGTCGCCCAGCGAGGCCCCGGGCCGGGCGGCGAGCACGAACGCGACCGGCATGAACACCTCGCGGGTGATCACCAGCGGAGCGCCGTCGGCGAGGCCGTCCATCGTCGCGGGCACCGAACCCTCGACGGAGTTCTCCATCGGGACCAGTGCGACGTCCGCAGCTGCGGACCGCACGGCTGCCAGGGCCGCCCCGACGCTCGGCTGGGGCTGCCGGGCTCCCTCCGAATGGGCAACGGCACTGATGAGTGCGGCCTCGGCGAAGGTACCCTCGGGCCCGAGATAGGCGAACCGCGTCGGAGGCGTCTCAGGCATCCGACGAGGGTAGTGCGGGCGGGTCGGAGCACGTGCTCCGCCCGGGGGAAGCTGCCTCGCTACCGGCACACCCGGCCCGTGGGCCGGACGAGACCGAGAGTGGAGGGGATGCGTGAGTCCCGGCCCGGCACGCCGTGCGCCCGACGCATCCTCCGGCGACCTCTCGGCCGTGCTGCTCCGCCTGCTGAGCGCGAGCGTCCGCGAGGAGAGCGCCACGCTGCTCCCCCTCCTCGAGGAGGCCACGGCGGCCTTCGCGGAGTCCACCGCACCGCAGTGGACGACGTGGCGCCACTCACTCGCCGCCCGCCGTGCGGTCATCGACAACGACGCCGAGGCGGCCGCCGCCGCGGCGTCGTCCGCCCGCGAGTCGCTGGACAAGTGCGAGCCCTCGATCGACACCGCCCTGGCGATGGCCTACCTCGGGCACGTCGAGGTGGCCGCCGACCACTTCGACGCCGCGATGCTGCTGGCCGTCGATGCCAGCCTGCTCACCGAGGCCCCCGCCGCCTCGCCGTCGTGGGAGCTGCTGCAGGCCCACCGCTGGCTTGCCCTCACGCTCGCCGGGCTGGACCTCGAGGAGCTCGCCGTCGCCCACGCCATGCGCGGGCAGCACGTCGCGGCGGCGCTGCGGAAACCCGCCGACCAGTGGGGCATGCGGCTGCTGTCGGCCCAGATGCACACCGAGCTCGCCCAGACGCTGCGCCGCCGCGGTGACCTGACGCGGTCGCGGCTGCTCGCCGTCGAGGCCATCGCCTGCGCGATCTCCGCCCGCGACCTCGGCTGGGAGCCCGAGCAGGCCGAGGCCGACCTGCTCGACGTCGTCCAGGCGTGGGCCCTGACGTGCTCCGACGAGCTGGAGGACGCCCTGGGCCCGCTGCGGCGGGTCCGGCGCAGGGTCGAGGCCGAGGGCAGCCTGTGGCTGCGCGCCTACACGGGCCTCGCCCTGGCCCGGCTGCTCTCCCGGATCGCCCAGCGCGACGACGACGCGGCGACCGGCGAGGAGGCGATCGGCCTGCTCGTGGAGGCCGCCGGCGCGTTCGTGGCCTCCGGGGACCGCCGCCGCTACCGGC
>NZ_SPQM01000092.1 GCF_004570345.1 Blastococcus sp. CT_GayMR20
CATGATGTCGTGGTCGGCGAAGTGCAGCTGGAAGGAGCTGACACCCGGCAGCGTCCCCGTCGGCGCGCGGATCTCGGCGGGGAAGTTGGGCAGCGTCGAGAGGTCGTTGCCGAAGGACGCCGTCTCGCTGGTGAACCGGTTGCCGGTCAGCTGCATGCCGTCGCCGGAGTCACCTGCCAGGCGGATGACCACCCGGTCGAGGGTGACGACGCTCTTGGTCAGCGGGCTCGGCGGGTTCACGGTGCTGGTCATGCGGTGCCTCCGGGGACGGCGATCGGCAACTGGGCGAGCAGGTGCTCGGCGCGGGCGCGGGCGAGGGGCAGGACGTCGGCATGGGTGAGGACGTACTCCCGCCCCGTCTCCACCGCGTCCAGGACCTGGGCGGCGACGTCCTCGGCGGGCACGCGGGTCAGGGTCAGCCAGGACTTCGCGCCGGGCGCGAGGCTCTCGGCGGGCTCCGTGGCGGGGAGATCGGCCGGTCGGTTGCGGCCCGCGTCGTGGATGCGGCTGGGCACTGGCCCCGGGCACAGCACGGTGACGCCCATGGCCGGCGCCGCCTCGGCGAGCTCCAACCGCAGGGTCTCCGAGAGCCCGACGACGGCGTGCTTGGTCGCGGAGTACGCGCCGTTGCCGCCGCCGGGGATCGTCGTCAGCCCGGCCATGGACGAGGTGTTGACGACGTGCCCGCGGCCGGCCGCGACCATGGCCGGGACGAAGGCCCGCAGCCCGTTGGCGACACCGTGCAGGTTCACGTCGACGATCCACTGCCAGTCCGCGTACGACTGCTCCCAGACCGGCGCCCGGGGAACGATCACGCCCGCGTTGTTGCAGAGGACGTCGACCCGGCCGAACTCCGCCTGCACCTTCGCCGCGAGGCTCTCGAGGTCCTCGGGACGGCGGACGTCCACGCGAGCGCCGAGTGCGGAGGCGCCCGTGGCGGTCAGCTCCTCGACGGCCGCGTCGAGTGGGCCCTGCTCGACGTCGGCCAGGACGACCGCGAGCCCCCGACCAGCGAAGGCGTCGACCAGCGCCCGGCCGATGCCGCTGGCCGCACCGGTGACGACGGCGACCTGTCCCTGCTCCAGCTTCACGACCGCAGCTCCGGGAGGACCGTGGTGCCGAACTCCTCCAGCTGGGCCATCGCCTCGCGGTGCGGCAGGCCCGGCCAGTGCGGCTTGTAGACGAAGTGGGTCATCCCGAGCTCGTCGCGCAGCCCGGCCAGCTCGGCGGCGCAGTCGGCGGCGGTGCCGAGGATGAACTGCTCCTCGATGTTGGCCCGCAGCTCGTCGCCGTCCCCGACGGGGGTGTTCTCGCCGGAGAGCCCCCACTTCTTGTACGTCTCGTAGCGGGCGCGGTACCGGTCCAGCGCCGCCGCCATCCCGGCCTCCCGCGACGGGGCGAGGAGCAGCTCCCGCCGGAGCGGGAAGTCGCCGTCCGTGGAGAGCCCCAGCTCCTGGCGGGTGTCCACGAACAGCCGGCGCAGCTGCGCCAGCTCGGAGTGCGAGGGGAACGGCGGGGCGTACCAGGCGTCGCCCATCCGCGCCGCACGCTTGACCGCGCCCGCGGCCTGGCCGCCGACCCAGACCGGCAGACCGCCCTCCTGCAGCGGACGCACCGACGGCTGGGCGCCGTGCACGCTGTGGAAGCGGCCGGTGAAGTCGACCTTCTCCCCGCTCCACAGTGCCTTGACCAGCTCGAGGGACTCCTCGAACCGGGCGACGCGGGTGCCGGGCTCGACGCCGAACGCGTCGAACTCGTGACCGCTGTAGCCCAGGCCCACACCGAAGATCGCCCGCCCGTCGGTGAGCACGTCGAGGGTGGCCATCTGCTCGGCGATGTCGACCGGGTTGACCATGGACAGCAGCACGATGCCGGTCGCGGTCTGCATCGTCGGCGCGACCTGGCCCATGTGGGTCAGCCACGGCACCGGCTGGAAGTAGCGCAGCTCCGACCCCAGGAAGTGCTGGCCGCAGACCATGAGGTCGAAGCCCAGCTCCTCGGCGGTGCGCACCAGCTCCTCGTGCTGCTGACGTTGCACGCGGGCGTCGACGGTCGCGTCGTAGACGGAGGTGAGCAGGATCCCGAACTTCATGACTCTTCCGATCTTCAGACCAGCTCGGCGGCGGCGAGGGGGGTGTGCAGGTGCGCGCCGAACAGGTCGGTGCAGAACGGGTCGCTGCTGGAGGACCACCGCTGCAGCGACACCTTCGCCGCCTGGATGCGGTCGTCCCACCAGACGCCCTTGACCGTGCGCTCGTCCACGCCGTACGCGGCGGCCACCCCGGCCGGCGTCAGCAGGGCCGCGGACCGGGCCAGCCGGTAGCTGTCCTCGTCGGCGAAGAACAGGTCGATGGTGACCGCGAAGGGCCCGGCGTTCTTGCTGCGGATGATGGCGGCGGCGTCATACAAGCGCATCGGCCCGCTCCTCCCGGTCGGCGGCGCGGGGAAAGGTCTCGACCGACAGCGCGAACGGCTCGAGCGGATCGGCCAGCGGCAGCAGGTGGTAGATCGAGAAGGTGAAGACCTCCGACACCGGGACGACGACCGGCATGATCGGCGCCGCCGCGTTGCCCGCCGTCGTCTTCCGGCCGGGGTAGGGCCCGATGAACAGCCGGATGAAGGCGTAGTAGGCGGCCTCCTTGGCCAGCTCCTCGGTGTCGGCGACGACGTCGACGAGCACGCCGGCCTCGTGCCCGGTCACCGTCGTGTTCGGCTCCAGCGACCCGAGGACGGCGTCCAGGCCGAAGATCCGGGTCGCGACCTTCAGCCGGCCCTCGGCGAACGCGTCGGCGAACCGCGGCGCGGCGGCGACCTGCGCCTCCGCGGCGTCCGCCCAGGTGCGCGCCTGCGCGAGCAGCGCGGGCTCCCGGACGCCGAGCAGCGAGACGGCGCGGTAGCCCTCGCGCCGCGCGCCCTCCATGAGCACCGTGTACGGCGCCTCGTGCCAGACCGCGCCCTCGCACCGGACGCCCAGCTCGGTCTCGGAGTACGTCGCCTCCCCGAGGTCCAGGGTGCCGCCGGGGTTCTCCTCGAGGGTGGGGTGGGCGCGCTCGTAGAACGTGTGCGAGACCAGCGAGCGGACGCTGGCGCGGGCGTGCGCCGACGGCGAGCGCACCTCGAAGCCGGTGGCGTCGACCGCGGCCCAGATCGCGCGGCCGGAGTCGCCCGGGGACAGGCCCAGCCCACCGCACTCGAGCAGCTTCCCGGCGTGCGCGGCCACCGCGGTGGGAATGCCCCGCAGCATCGGCAGGGCCATGAACAGGCCGATGTCCAACGCCCGGCCGGTGACCACGCCGTCGACCCCGCGGGCGAGCAGGTCCATGACCGGCTCGGGGCCGATCAGCGCGACGATCCGCTCGGCGTCGGCGACGTCGGCGAGGGTGAGGTCCGTGTGCCCGGCGCCGTCGGACGCGGGGACGACCGGCGGCCCGTCGGCCACGGCGGCCGCGAGGTAGTCCTTGCCGATCTCGGAGCGGACGACGCCCAGGCGGGGCTGCCAGCCGTTGCGGGCGCACAGCTCGTCGAAGGCGCGCAGGCAGGTCTCGAGGTGCACGTCGCCGCCGGCGATGCCGAACGAGAAGACGAACGGGATGCCGTGCTCGAGCGCGGCCCGGACGTAGGGCTCGACGTTGGCCGCCTGGTTGGCCGACACCTGGTCGCCCGAGCCCAGCCAGTACGGGCCCCAGTCGCTGCCGGTGCCCTGGGCGACGATCACGTCGACGCCCCAGTCCAGCGCCTGGGCGATCTCGTCCTCGATGTCGGCCGCCGGGGCGATGTGGTTGACGAATCCGAGGATGCGGACCTGCTCCGTCATGCCGGTCTCCCTTCCAGCGCGCCGTCCCGGAGGACCCGGCGCAGCACCTTGCCCGCGGCGTTGCGCGGCAGCTCGTCGACGATCCGGACCGTGCGCGGCCGCTTGTAGCCGGCGAGCAGCCCGTCGGTGAACGCGATCAGGTCGTCGGGCGAGACGCTCCCGCGCGGGACGACGGCGGCCGCGACCACCTCGCCCCAACGCTCGTCGGGCAGGCCGAACACCGCGACGTCGGCGACGGCGGGGTTCGTGCGCAGCACCGTCTCCACTTCGGCCGGGTAGACGTTCTCCCCACCGGAGATGATCAGGTCCTTCACGCGGTCGGTGAGGAACAGGTAGCCGTCGTCGTCCAGGTGCCCGCCGTCGCCGGTGCGCAGCCAGCCGTCGGGGGTGAGCAGCTCGGCGGTCTCCGCGGGCAGCCCGAAGTAGCCGGGCGAGTTCTGGGCCGATCGCGTCCACACCTCGCCGAAGGTGTTCGCCGGCAGCCGCTCCCCCGTGCCGGGGTCGCGGATCTCCACCTCGATCCACGGATACGGCCGGCCTGCCGAGCGGTGCAGCGGCGAGTCGGCGGGCAGGTCCTGACCGGGGACGAACTCGGTCAGGGAGCCGGTGGTCTCCGAGAGCCCGTACACCTGGTGCAGCACCGGCCCGAAGAGCCGCAGTGCGGCCTTCTGCGTCTGCGCACTGATCGGCGAGGCCCCGTAGAGGACGGTGCGCAGCGCGGGGAACGTCGTCCCCTCGGGTGCCTCCTCGCAGAGCCGGGCGATCATCGCCGGCACGAGGAACGTGTGCGTCACAGCGTCGTCGGTCAGGTGGCCGAGCAGCGTCTCGGGGGCCGCGTCCCCCGCGAGGACCGTCGTCGCGCCGGCGTGCAGGCCGGCCAGGCCCCAGCTGAGCGCGCCGACGTGGAACAACGGCGTGGCGAGCAGGCTGACGCTCTCGGGTGCGAGCCCCCAGCGCGGAGTCACGCCCGGCACCTTCGTCGCCAGATTGCCGTCGGTGAGCAGCACGCCCTTGGGCCGGCCGCTGGTGCCCGACGTGTACACCTGCAGCACGACGTCGTCCGGCGAGGACGGGACCGCCGGCGCTCCTGCAGGGGCGTCGGCGAGCCAGGCCTCGTACCGGCTCCCGAGGGTCAGGACCTCGACCCCGCTGTCGACCACCGCCCACATCAGGTGCGCGAGCGACGGGTCGGCGACCACCAGCCGGGCACCGGCGTCCGCAGCCACGGCCGCCAGCTCCCCGGGAGCCAGCCGCCAGTTCACCGGCACGGTCACCAGGCCCGCACGGGCGCAGCCGATGAGCACCTCGAAGGTCTCGATCGCGTTCGGCGCCAGTAGCAGCACGCGGTCACCGGGCCGGAGGCCGGCGGCCCGGGAGGCGGCGGCGAACCGGCTCGCCGCGTCGTCCAGGTCGGCGAACGTGACCGCGCGGCCGCGGTGGACGAACGCCGGCCGGCGCCGGTGCCCGGCGGGCACCGACGGCTGGTCGGCGAGGCGGTACGGCGCGTCGGTCATCGGGTCAGGCCGGCGGGCCGAGGTCGGTCGGGAGCGCCTGGATCGCCCGCAGCATCGCGCTGCCGGCGTAGGCCGGCTGGTCGTCGAGCAGCCGCGCCTCGGGGAACCGGCGCAGCAGGGTGGAGAAGACGACATCGCCCTCCAGGCGGGCCAGCGCGGCGCCGAGGCAGTGGTGCGCGCCGAAGGCGAGCGACAGGTGCTCGCGCTTGTTCGCCCGGGTGACGTCGAGCCGGTCGGGGTCGTCGAACTTGCGCTCGTCCCGGTTGGCCGCGCCCATGACGATGATCGCGGTCTGACCGGCCTTGAGCGTCGTCCCGTGCAGCTCGAAGTCCTGGTCGACCACCCGCGGCAGGTAGTGGTGCGGCGAGTCGTAGCGCATCAGCTCGTCCATCGCACCGGCGACCAGGTCGGGGTTGTCGCGCAGCAGGTCCCACTGGTCGCGGTGCCGCTGGAGGTCGAGGAAGCCGTTGCCGAGCAGGTTGGTGGTGGTCTCGCTGCCGCCGAAGAGGATGAGCAGGTACGTGGCGACCAGCTCGTCCTCGGTCATCACCTCCTCCTCGCGGGAGTCGAGCATCAGCTTCGCGAGCTCGGGACCCTCGCCGGTGCGGCGCACCTTCTGCACCGTCTCGCCGACGTAGTCGCGGAACGCGTCGATCGCCTCGTCGGCCTCGCGGAGCGATTTCTCGTCGAGGGAGAACAGCCGGCCGACCGCCTCCGACCACTCCCAGATCAGCTCGCGGTCGCTCTGCGGGACGCCGATCAGGTCGACGATGACCCGCACCGGCAGCTTGTTGGCCAGGTGCAGCTTGATGTCGGGCTGCGGCTGGCCCTGCATCTCCTCGATCAGGTCGTCGACGTGCCGCTGCACCGACTCGCGCAGCAGCTCCATCCGGCGCGCCGTGAACGCGCGGGCCGCGATCCGCCGCAGCCGCTGGTGCTCGTCGCCCTCCTTGCGGGAGAGGAAATGGCTCTCGAAGTCCAGCACCTTGAAGAACACCTCGTGCTGCTCGGCCGGCAGCCGGCTGATCGTGCCCTCGGCCAGCTCCCCCCAGCGGTAGGCGTTCTGCTTGATCGGGTACTTCCCGGCCATCACGTCCTTGACGTCGGCGTACCGGGTGATCAGCGTGGCCGGGCCGCCGTGCCAGCGCACCACCCCGCTGCCCTGCCGCCAGCGGTCGTACATCGGGTACGGCCAGGCGATCGTCTCGGGGTCCGCGCTGAAGAACGCGGTGATCTCCTCGTCCCGCACCGACGTGTCAGCGGCGACGCTCATCGGACCCGCCCTTCAGAGCTGTGATCGGAACAATAGTATTCATGTTCATAGATGCTCGCGGAGGCGCTGTCAATCCACCGGACTTCCCGAGAGCTCGCTGCTGACCAGATAGGCCAGCGTGAGACCCCGCCCGAGCGCGATGCCGCTGTTGTAGCCGGTGCCCACGGTCGTCAGCGCCGCGCACGAACCGACGGCGTAGAGCCCCGCGACGCGCTGTTCCTCCTCGTCGAGGACCCGCCCGTCGCCGTCGATCCGCACCCCGCTCGTGCCGATCGCGGTGCCCACGAACCGCAGCCGCAGCCCGTGGAACGGCGCCTGCTCCACCGGCCCGAGGACGGCGTTCGGCTCGTTGGCCGGATCGCCCGCGAAGCGGCGCACGAACTCCTTGGTGCCGCGACCGAAGTCGGGGTCGATGCCCTTGCGCGCGTTCTCGCTGAAGTCCGCTGCGGTGGCGGCGAGCTGGTCGCCGTCGATACCCAGCGCCTCCCCCAGCTCCTGCAGAGTGGGCGCCGAGGTGACCAGTCCGGCCGGGTACTCCCCGCCCGGCGGGGTGCCCCCGAGGCCGTACTTCGCGTGGTGCTGCTCGTCGAGGACGAGGAAGAACGGCAGGTGCCGGTCGTCGGGGTCCATGGTCTTCTCCACGATGTCGACCCAGAACGAGTCGTCGCAGTACCGGCGGCCGGTGCGGTCGACGATCATGCTGTGCGGCATCGCGTAGTCGGGCCCGTAGGCGTAGCCGACGCCGGTCTCGGTCGGCCACCCCGGCAGCATCGGGATCGCCGTGGCGGGCAGCTGCGCGATGGCGCCGCCGACGCTGCGGGCGAGCCGGATGCCGTCACCCCGGATGGTGCGCGGCGCGACGCTGCCGAAGTCGTCCGGACCCAGGCCCACCAGCTCCTGCACCAGCTCGGGGTCCCAGTCGTAGGTGCTGGTCGCGAGCACCACCGGCCCCCGCGCCTCCACCGGGCCGGTCGGGCTCTCGGCGCGCACCCCCACCACGGCGCCTTCCTCGTCGGTGAGCAGCTCGGTCACGCGGTGCTCGAGGTGCAGGCGGATGCCCGGCTCGCGGAGCACCCGGGCCAGGAAGCTGGCGACGACCCCGGTGCCGAACGTCAGCCGGTCCGGCACCGCGGCCTCGCCGCCCGGTCGGGTCGGCAGCCCGAAGGCCTGGACACCGGCCTGCTCGCCGGCGAAGTCCTCGTCGACGTTCGTCAGCCGCCGGCCCTTGACGAACATCTCCGCGTAGGTCGTGCCGACGGGGAAGTAGGGGCTCACCCGGAGCTTGTCCCGCCACTCCCCCAGGACGTCCGCGTCGATCGGCTCGTTGGTCAGGTAGCGGCCCTCGTGGAAGGCCCCGTCGGCCTCGTCGTGATAGTCGGCGAGGCCCGGGATGACGGCCCAGCGGATGGCGCCGACGTCCTCCCAGTAGCGGACGGCGTCCGGCGACACCTCCAGCCATCGGCGCAGCGCCTGCTCGTCCAGCACTTCCGGGTGGGAGTGGGCGATGGCCCGGACGTACCGCTCGGCGAGCTCGAGGGTGTCGCCCTCGATGCCCTGGCGCACCGCGACGTGGTTGGCGCCGCACCAGACCTGGCCGCCGGAGTAGGCCGCGGCGCCGCCCAGCAGCTCGCCGGCCTCGAACACGGTCACGTCCGTGCCGCGCACGGCCAGTCCCAGCGCCGTGGCGAGGCCCGACAGGCCCGCGCCGACGACGATCACGCCGTCCTGCTCGCTCATCCCAGCTCCTTCACGAATCCACGAACAGGGGGTCCTGCTCGCCGCGTTCTCGATGTCCCGGCGGTTGCGCGGAGGGGACCAGCACCCAGCCGGCCACCGCGGACAGCAGCCCGACCGACCCGACGGCGAGCACCGCGACCACGTAGCCGGACTCGGCGGGCTGACCGCCGACCGGCGTGTGCGCGGCCAGCACGGCGGCGACGCCCGCGGCGCCGACACTGCCGCCCAGCAGCCGCAGGACCTGGTTGACGCCGGTCGCGCTGGCGGTGCGCTCGGCCGGGGTGCGGGCGACGATCAGGACCGGCATCACCGAGTAGGCGATGCCGATGCCGACCCCCATCAGCGCCATCGTCAGGACGACGTGCCAGGTGCGGTCGTGCATCAGGGCGAAGGTGCCGAAGGCCACCGCGGAGACGGCCGACCCGAGCGGCAGCACCACCCGCTCCCCCACCCGGCGGGCGATCGCCCGGGCCAGCGGTGGCGAGAACAGCGTGGCCACCGCCATCGGCGTCATGAGCAGGCCGGTGACGAAGACGGAGTAGCCGAAACCGACGCCGTCCCCGGGTGGCCGCTGGACCAGGAGGATGACGGCGGCTGCCCCGCCGAAGACGCAGACCCCGAGCAGGGTGGCGGCCAGGTTGACGCCGAGCACCCCGCGCGAGCAGGCCAGCCGCAGGTCGATCAGCGGTGCCGGTGTCCGCAGCGAGCGCAGCACCCACAGCGCCAGCAGGACCACCCCGGCCGACGCGGAGGTCAGCGCCGTCGGCGACGTCCAGCCCCAGGCGTCGCCGCGGGCGACGGCGAGCAGCGTCCCTGCCAGCCCGGCGCCGAGCAGTGCGGCCCCGAGCAGGTCGATCCGGACGCGGCGCGTGCCGGGACCGGCCGGGGGCACCCGCCGGAGGACCCAGACGGCGCCGCCCGTGGAGACGAGGAACGCGACGACGAAGGCGAGCCGGTAGTCGACCAGCAGGACGCAGAGCCCCATCACGGGGTTCCCCAGCCCGACGCCGACCGCGATGCTGGTCGACAGCACGCCCAGGGTCCGGTCGAGGACTGACCCGGACAACCACTCCCGCGCGATGCTGACGGTGAGCGGGACCATCGCGTAGCCGAGCCCCTGCAGGGCGCGCCCGGTGAGCAGGCCGGCGAAGGTCGGGACGACGGCGCCGATGAGCGAGCCCAGCGCGACGATCGCCAGGGCGGCGACGAGCGCCTGCCGTCGCAGCCGGCCGTCGGCGATCCGGGAGACCACCGGGGTGGCGACGACCGCGACGAGCAGGGTGATGATCAGCGTCCACTGCGCCGCCGCCAGGGACACGTCCCGCTCGACGGAGACCTCGACGATGATCGGGTTGCCGAGCCCCGCCACCACCGAGCCGGTGAGCGCGGCGAAGGACAGGCAGGCGATCAGTCCCCGGCCCCCGACGGGAGTCGTGGTGGGGGCCGCCGCCTGCCGGGTGCTCACGGCAGCTCCTCGCCGGCGCTCGTCGCGGCCGTGATCAGGGCTGCCGTGTTCCCGCGTGACCTCGCAAGCTCGGTCACGCCAGTTCGAAGAGCGTGGCGTTCGCCATCCCGCCGCCCTCGCACATCGTCTGCAACCCGTAGCGCAGCCCGATCATCGTCGAGGTCTCCGTCGGCGATCGTCGCGCTGGGCTCGCTCATCGGCGCCGTCGTCCCGACCTTCGCCGGCCTGCTCACCGGGCGCGCCCTGCAGGGGCTCGGCTACGCGATGGTCCCGCTCACCGTCAGCATCGCGCGGGAGTGGTTGTCCGGGTCAGTCCTCGACCGGACCCTGGGCGTGCTGTCGACCAGCATCGCGGTCGGCGTCGGGCTGGGGAACCCCGTGATGGGGCTCTGCGTCCTGCTGGTCGACTACCGGCTCGCCTTCGTCGTCGCGTTCCTCGTCTCCACGGGCGGCGCCGTCTGGGTCCTCCGGCGGGTGCCCCCGGCCGGTCCCGGCACGCGCCGCGTCCGGATCGACCTGCTCGGGGCCGCACTGCTCGGCGCCGGGCTGGCAGGGACGCTGCTCGCCGTCGCCCGCGGCGACGCCTGGGGCTGGACGTCGCCGACGGCGCTGACCTCCGCGTCGGCCGGGGTGGTCCTGCTGGCGCTGTGGGTGCTGCGCTCGCTGCGGACACCGGCACCGCTGATCGACCTGCGGCTGGCCTGCTCGCGCGGGGTGCTCGGCGTCAACCTGGCCGCCACCCTGCTCGGGGTCTGCGTCTTCGGCGGGGCAGCCGCCGTCATCCTCCTGGTCCAGCGGCCACCCGGGGACGGCGTCGGTTTCGGCTACTCCGTCTTCGTCACCGGCCTGCTCATGACGCCGATGGCGGTGGCCACGCTGTTCTCGCCACCGCTGGCCCGGGCGATCGCCCGCCGGGTGGGGGAGCGGGTGGTGCTGCCGCTCGGGTCGGCCGTCTCCGCGGTGGCCTTCGGCACCTTCGCCCTGATGCACGACCGCACCTGGCACGTCGTCCTGACGATGGCGCTGATGGGGGTCGGCATCGGCATCGCCTACTCGGTGATGCCGGTCCTGATCGTCGCCCGCACCCCGGCCGAGCGCACCGCCAGCGCGACCGGCGTCAACCAGGTCCTGCGGCTGCTGGGCGGCAGTGTCGGCGCCGCGGGCGTCGCCGCCGTGCTGGCCGCGCACACGCCGGTCGGCGGTCAGCCCGCCGAGTCCGGCTACGTGGTCGCGGTGCTCGCCGTCGGGTCGGTCGGGCTGCTGTCCGCGGTGGCCGGCTGGGTGCTGGTCCCCTCCGCGCAACCGCCGGGACATCGAGAACGCGGCGAGCAGGACCCCCTGTTCGTGGATTCGTGAAGGAGCTGGGATGAGCGAGCAGGACGGCGTGATCGTCGTCGGCGCGGGCCTGTCGGGCCTCGCCACGGCGCTGGGACTGGCCGTGCGCGGCACGGACGTGACCGTGTTCGAGGCCGGCGAGCTGCTGGGCGGCGCCGCGGCCTACTCCGGCGGCCAGGTCTGGTGCGGCGCCAACCACGTCGCGGTGCGCCAGGGCATCGAGGGCGACACCCTCGAGCTCGCCGAGCGGTACGTCCGGGCCATCGCCCACTCCCACCCGGAAGTGCTGGACGAGCAGGCGCTGCGCCGATGGCTGGAGGTGTCGCCGGACGCCGTCCGCTACTGGGAGGACGTCGGCGCCATCCGCTGGGCCGTCATCCCGGGCCTCGCCGACTATCACGACGAGGCCGACGGGGCCTTCCACGAGGGCCGCTACCTGACCAACGAGCCGATCGACGCGGACGTCCTGGGGGAGTGGCGGGACAAGCTCCGGGTGAGCCCCTACTTCCCCGTCGGCACGACCTACGCGGAGATGTTCGTCAAGGGCCGGCGGCTGACGAACGTCGACGAGGACTTCGCCGGCGAGCAGGCCGGTGTCCAGGCCTTCGGGCTGCCGACCCGACCGGGCGGCGAGGCCGCGGTGCCGGACCGGCTGACGTTCGGCACCGGGGTCGTCGCCAGCTTCCTGGCCCGGGTGCTCCGCGAGCCGGGCATCCGCCTGCACCTCGAGCACCGCGTGACCGAGCTGCTCACCGACGAGGAAGGCGCCGTGGTGGGGGTGCGCGCCGAGAGCCCGACCGGCCCGGTGGAGGCGCGGGGGCCGGTGGTGCTCGCGACCAGCACCTACGACTGGGACCCCGAGCTGGTGCAGGAGCTGGTGGGCCTGGGTCCGGACGACTTCGGCAGCGTCGCGCCGCGCACCATCCGGGGTGACGGCATCCGGCTCGCCCGCAGCGTCGGCGGCGCCATCGCGCAGCTGCCCGCCACGGCGATCCCGATGCTGCCGGGGTGGCCGACCGAGACCGGCGTCGGCTACGCCTACGGGCCCGACTACGCGATGCCGCACAGCATGATCGTCGACCGCACCGGCCGCCGGTACTGCGACGACTCGTTCTGGGTCGACATCGTGGAGAAGACCATGGACCCCGACGACCGGCACCTGCCGTTCTTCCTCGTCCTCGACGAGCAGCACCACGCGAAGTACGGCCTCGGGGGCACCCCGCCGGGCGGGGAGTACCCGGCCGGACTGGTCACCTCGGCGCCCACTCTGCAGGAGCTGGGGGAGGCGCTGGGTATCGACGGCGACCAGCTCGCCGCCACCGCAGCGGACTTCAGCGAGAACGCGCGCAAGGGCATCGACCCCGACTTCGGTCGCGGCACCAAGGAGTTCGTGCGCCGCTTCGCGGGCGATCCGGCCAACGAGCCGAACGCCGTCCTCGGGCCGGTGGAGCAGGCGCCGTTCCACGGGCTGCGGCTGCGGTTCGTGGGCACCGCGATCGGCACGAGCGGGGTGCGGATCGACGGCGACGGGCGGGTCCTCGACGAGGAGGAACAGCGCGTCGCGGGGCTCTACGCCGTCGGTTCGTGCGCGGCGCTGACGACCGTGGGCACCGGCTACAACAGCGGCATCGCGCTCGGGCGGGGTCTCACGCTGGCCTATCTGGTCAGCAGCGAGCTCTCGGGAAGTCCGGTGGATTGACAGCGCCTCCGCGAGCATCTATGAACATGAATACTATTGTTCCGATCACAGCTCTGAAGGGCGGGTCCGATGAGCGTCGCCGCTGACACGTCGGTGCGGGACGAGGAGATCACCGCGTTCTTCAGCGCGGACCCCGAGACGATCGCCTGGCCGTACCCGATGTACGACCGCTGGCGGCAGGGCAGCGGGGTGGTGCGCTGGCACGGCGGCCCGGCCACGCTGATCACCCGGTACGCCGACGTCAAGGACGTGATGGCCGGGAAGTACCCGATCAAGCAGAACGCCTACCGCTGGGGGGAGCTGGCCGAGGGCACGATCAGCCGGCTGCCGGCCGAGCAGCACGAGGTGTTCTTCAAGGTGCTGGACTTCGAGAGCCATTTCCTCTCCCGCAAGGAGGGCGACGAGCACCAGCGGCTGCGGCGGATCGCGGCCCGCGCGTTCACGGCGCGCCGGATGGAGCTGCTGCGCGAGTCGGTGCAGCGGCACGTCGACGACCTGATCGAGGAGATGCAGGGCCAGCCGCAGCCCGACATCAAGCTGCACCTGGCCAACAAGCTGCCGGTGCGGGTCATCGTCGACCTGATCGGCGTCCCGCAGAGCGACCGCGAGCTGATCTGGGAGTGGTCGGAGGCGGTCGGCCGGCTGTTCTCCCTCGACGAGAAATCGCTCCGCGAGGCCGACGAGGCGATCGACGCGTTCCGCGACTACGTCGGCGAGACGGTGCAGAAGGTGCGCCGCACCGGCGAGGGTCCCGAGCTCGCGAAGCTGATGCTCGACTCCCGCGAGGAGGAGGTGATGACCGAGGACGAGCTGGTCGCCACGTACCTGCTCATCCTCTTCGGCGGCAGCGAGACCACCACCAACCTGCTCGGCAACGGCTTCCTCGACCTCCAGCGGCACCGCGACCAGTGGGACCTGCTGCGCGACAACCCCGACCTGGTCGCCGGTGCGATGGACGAGCTGATGCGCTACGACTCGCCGCACCACTACCTGCCGCGGGTGGTCGACCAGGACTTCGAGCTGCACGGGACGACGCTCAAGGCCGGTCAGACCGCGATCATCGTCATGGGCGCGGCCAACCGGGACGAGCGCAAGTTCGACGACCCCGACCGGCTCGACGTCACCCGGGCGAACAAGCGCGAGCACCTGTCGCTCGCCTTCGGCGCGCACCACTGCCTCGGCGCCGCGCTGGCCCGCCTGGAGGGCGATGTCGTCTTCTCCACCCTGCTGCGCCGGTTCCCCGAGGCGCGGCTGCTCGACGACCAGCCGGCCTACGCCGGCAGCGCGATGCTGCGGGCGATCCAGGCGCTCCCGACCGACCTCGGCCCGCCGGCCTGACCCGATGACCGACGCGCCGTACCGCCTCGCCGACCAGCCGTCGGTGCCCGCCGGGCACCGGCGCCGGCCGGCGTTCGTCCACCGCGGCCGCGCGGTCACGTTCGCCGACCTGGACGACGCGGCGAGCCGGTTCGCCGCCGCCTCCCGGGCCGCCGGCCTCCGGCCCGGTGACCGCGTGCTGCTACTGGCGCCGAACGCGATCGAGACCTTCGAGGTGCTCATCGGCTGCGCCCGTGCGGGCCTGGTGACCGTGCCGGTGAACTGGCGGCTGGCTCCCGGGGAGCTGGCGGCCGTGGCTGCGGACGCCGGTGCCCGGCTGGTGGTCGCCGACCCGTCGCTCGCGCACCTGATGTGGGCGGTGGTCGACAGCGGGGTCGAGGTCCTGACCCTCGGGAGCCGGTACGAGGCCTGGCTCGCCGACGCCCCTGCAGGAGCGCCGGCGGTCCCGTCCTCGCCGGACGACGTCGTGCTGCAGGTGTACACGTCGGGCACCAGCGGCCGGCCCAAGGGCGTGCTGCTCACCGACGGCAATCTGGCGACGAAGGTGCCGGGCGTGACTCCGCGCTGGGGGCTCGCACCCGAGAGCGTCAGCCTGCTCGCCACGCCGTTGTTCCACGTCGGCGCGCTCAGCTGGGGCCTGGCCGGCCTGCACGCCGGCGCGACGACGGTCCTCGCGGGGGACGCGGCCCCCGAGACGCTGCTCGGCCACCTGACCGACGACGCTGTGACGCACACGTTCCTCGTGCCGGCGATGATCGCCCGGCTCTGCGAGGAGGCACCCGAGGGGACGACGTTCCCCGCGCTGCGCACCGTCCTCTACGGGGCCTCGCCGATCAGTGCGCAGACGCAGAAGGCCGCACTGCGGCTCTTCGGGCCGGTGCTGCACCAGGTGTACGGGCTCTCGGAGACCACCGGCTCCCTGACCGAGTTCGTCCCCGGTCAGGACCTGCCCGCCGACTCGCCGCTGCACCGCTCGGCAGGCCGGCCGTATCCGTGGATCGAGGTGGAGATCCGCGACCCCGGCACGGGGGAGCGGCTGCCGGCGAACACCTTCGGCGAGGTGTGGACGCGATCGGCCCAGAACTCGCCCGGCTACTTCGGGCTGCCCGCGGAGACCGCCGAGCTGCTCACCCCCGACGGCTGGCTGCGCACCGGCGACGGCGGGCACCTGGACGACGACGGCTACCTGTTCCTCACCGACCGCGTGAAGGACCTGATCATCTCCGGTGGGGAGAACGTCTACCCGGCCGAAGTGGAGACGGTGCTGCGCACGAACCCCGCCGTCGCCGACGTCGCGGTGTTCGGCCTGCCCGACGAGCGTTGGGGCGAGGTGGTCGCGGCCGCCGTCGTCCCGCGCGGGAGCGTCTCGCCCGACGACCTGATCGCGTTCACCGACGGGCTGCTCGCCGGCTACAAGCGGCCGCGCACGGTCCGGATCGTCGACGAGCTGCCGCGCAACGCCGCGGGCAAGGTGCTGCGCCGGGTCCTCCGGGACGGCGCGCTGGAAGGGAGACCGGCATGACGGAGCAGGTCCGCATCCTCGGATTCGTCAACCACATCGCCCCGGCGGCCGACATCGAGGACGAGATCGCCCAGGCGCTGGACTGGGGCGTCGACGTGATCGTCGCCCAGGGCACCGGCAGCGACTGGGGCCCGTACTGGCTGGGCTCGGGCGACCAGGTGTCGGCCAACCAGGCGGCCAACGTCGAGCCCTACGTCCGGGCCGCGCTCGAGCACGGCATCCCGTTCGTCTTCTCGTTCGGCATCGCCGGCGGCGACGTGCACCTCGAGACCTGCCTGCGCGCCTTCGACGAGCTGTGCGCCCGCAACGGCTGGCAGCCCCGCCTGGGCGTCGTCCGCTCCGAGATCGGCAAGGACTACCTCGCGGCCGCCGTGGCCGACGGGCCGCCGGTCGTCCCCGCGTCCGACGGCGCCGGGCACACGGACCTCACCCTCGCCGACGTCGCCGACGCCGAGCGGATCGTCGCGCTGATCGGCCCCGAGCCGGTCATGGACCTGCTCGCCCGCGGGGTCGACGGCGTGGTCACCGGCCGGGCGTTGGACATCGGCCTGTTCATGGCCCTGCCGATGCTGCGGGGCATTCCCACCGCGGTGGCCGCGCACGCCGGGAAGCTGCTCGAGTGCGGTGGGCTGGGCCTGTCCCCGGGCGACTCCGGCCGCGCGATCTGGGCCGCGGTCGACGCCACCGGCTTCGAGGTGCGCTCGCCGTCGGCGCACGCCCGCGCCAGCGTCCGCTCGCTGGTCTCGCACACGTTCTACGAGCGCGCCCACCCCACCCTCGAGGAGAACCCCGGCGGCACCCTGGACCTCGGGGAGGCGACGTACTCCGAGACCGAGCTGGGCGTCCGGTGCGAGGGCGCGGTCTGGCACGAGGCGCCGTACACGGTGCTCATGGAGGGCGCGCGGCGCGAGGGCTACCGCGCCGTCTCGCTGCTCGGCGTCCGGGAGCCCGCGCTGCTCGCGCAGGCGCGCACCTGGGCGGACGCCGCGGAGGCGCAGGTCGCCGCCGCGCCGCGGTTCGCCGACGCGTTCGCCGAGGGCCGGCTGAAGGTCGCGACCCGGATCTTCGGCCTGGACGCCGTCCTCGGGTCGCTGGAGCCGAACACGACGGTGACCGGGCACGAGGCCGGCGTGCTCGTCGACGTCGTCGCCGACACCGAGGAGCTGGCCAAGGAGGCCGCCTACTACGCCTTCATCCGGCTGTTCATCGGGCCCTACCCCGGCCGGAAGACGACGGCGGGCAACGCGGCGGCGCCGATCATGCCGGTCGTCGTCCCGGTGTCGGAGGTCTTCACCTTCTCGATCTACCACCTGCTGCCGCTGGCCGATCCGCTCGAGCCGTTCGCGCTGTCGGTCGAGACCTTTCCCCGCGCCGCCGACCGGGAGGAGCGGGCCGATGCGCTTGTATGACGCCGCCGCCATCATCCGCAGCAAGAACGCCGGGCCCTTCGCGGTCACCATCGACCTGTTCTTCGCCGACGAGGACAGCTACCGGCTGGCCCGGTCCGCGGCCCTGCTGACGCCGGCCGGGGTGGCCGCCGCGTACGGCGTGGACGAGCGCACGGTCAAGGGCGTCTGGTGGGACGACCGCATCCAGGCGGCGAAGGTGTCGCTGCAGCGGTGGTCCTCCAGCAGCGACCCGTTCTGCACCGACCTGTTCGGCGCGCACCTGCACACCCCCCTCGCCGCCGCCGAGCTGGTCTGAAGATCGGAAGAGTCATGAAGTTCGGGATCCTGCTCACCTCCGTCTACGACGCGACCGTCGACGCCCGCGTGCAACGTCAGCAGCACGAGGAGCTGGTGCGCACCGCCGAGGAGCTGGGCTTCGACCTCATGGTCTGCGGCCAGCACTTCCTGGGGTCGGAGCTGCGCTACTTCCAGCCGGTGCCGTGGCTGACCCACATGGGCCAGGTCGCGCCGACGATGCAGACCGCGACCGGCATCGTGCTGCTGTCCATGGTCAACCCGGTCGACATCGCCGAGCAGATGGCCACCCTCGACGTGCTCACCGACGGGCGGGCGATCTTCGGTGTGGGCCTGGGCTACAGCGGTCACGAGTTCGACGCGTTCGGCGTCGAGCCCGGCACCCGCGTCGCCCGGTTCGAGGAGTCCCTCGAGCTGGTCAAGGCACTGTGGAGCGGGGAGAAGGTCGACTTCACCGGCCGCTTCCACAGCGTGCACGGCGCCCAGCCGTCGGTGCGTCCGCTGCAGGAGGGCGGTCTGCCGGTCTGGGTCGGCGGCCAGGCCGCGGGCGCGGTCAAGCGTGCGGCGCGGATGGGCGACGCCTGGTACGCCCCGCCGTTCCCCTCGCACTCCGAGCTGGCGCAGCTGCGCCGGCTGTTCGTGGACACCCGCCAGGAGCTGGGGCTCTCCACGGACGGCGACTTCCCGCTCCGGCGGGAGCTGCTCCTCGCCCCGTCGCGGGAGGCCGGGATGGCGGCGGCGCTGGACCGGTACCGCGCCCGCTACGAGACGTACAAGAAGTGGGGGCTCTCCGGCGAGAACACCCCCGTCGGGGACGGCGACGAGCTGCGGGCCAACATCGAGGAGCAGTTCATCCTCGGCACCGCCGCCGACTGCGCCGCCGAGCTGGCCGGGCTGCGCGACGAGCTCGGGATGACCCACTTCGTCTACAAGCCGCACTGGCCGGGCCTGCCGCACCGCGAGGCGATGGCCCAGCTGGAGGAGTTCGGCACCACGGTCCTCCCGGAGCTGCGGTCGTGAAGCTGGAGCAGGGACAGGTCGCCGTCGTCACCGGTGCGGCCAGCGGCATCGGCCGGGCGCTGGTCGACGCCTTCGCTGGTCGGGGGCTCGCGGTCGTCCTGGCCGACGTCGAGCAGGGCCCACTCGACGCGGCCGTCGAGGAGCTGACCGCCACGGGCGCCTCCGCACTCGGCGCTCGCGTGGACGTCCGCCGTCCCGAGGACCTCGAGAGCCTCGCGGCGAAGGTGCAGGCGGAGTTCGGCCGGGTCGACGTCCTCTGCAACAACGCGGGCGTGATCGTTCCCCGGGCGCCGGTCTGGGAGCAGTCGTACGCGGACTGGCAGTGGATCGTCGACGTGAACCTGCACGGTGTCGCCAACGGGCTGCGGGCCTTCGTCCCGGCCATGGTCGCGGCCGGCCGCGGGCACGTCGTCAACACCTCGTCCATGGCCGGGCTGACGACGATCCCCGGCGGCGGCAACGGCGCGTACTCCGCGACCAAGCACGCCGTCGTCGGGCTCTCGGAGACCCTGCGGTTGGAGCTCGCCGAGGCGGCGCCGGCCATGGGCGTCACCGTGCTGTGCCCGGGGCCAGTGCCCAGCCGCATCCACGACGCGGGCCGCAACCGACCGGCCGATCTCCCCGCCACGGAGCCCGCCGAGAGCCTCGCGCCCGGCGCGAAGTCCTGGCTGACCCTGACCCGCGTGCCCGCCGAGGACGTCGCCGCCCAGGTCCTGGACGCGGTGGAGACGGGGCGGGAGTACGTCCTCACCCATGCCGACGTCCTGCCCCTCGCCCGCGCCCGCGCCGAGCACCTGCTCGCCCAGTTGCCGATCGCCGTCCCCGGAGGCACCGCATGACCAGCACCGTGAACCCGCCGAGCCCGCTGACCAAGAGCGTCGTCACCCTCGACCGGGTGGTCATCCGCCTGGCAGGTGACTCCGGCGACGGCATGCAGCTGACCGGCAACCGGTTCACCAGCGAGACGGCGTCCTTCGGCAACGACCTCTCGACGCTGCCCAACTTCCCCGCCGAGATCCGCGCGCCGACGGGGACGCTGCCGGGTGTCAGCTCCTTCCAGCTGCACTTCGCCGACCACGACATCATG
>NZ_SPQM01000093.1 GCF_004570345.1 Blastococcus sp. CT_GayMR20
ACCGCCCGGTCGGGTCCTGCCGGAGGAACAGCCGGGTCTGCCGGCGCTCCTGCAGGTGCAGGACCGCGGTCGCGACCGGCAGCAGCTCGTCGGCGCCGACCTGGATCAGCTCGTCCCGCGGATAGGTCTCGAGGACGTCGAGCAGCTCCTTGCCGGTGTGGCTGTCGGCCGGCACCCCTGAGCGGGCGATCACCTCGGCCACGCGGCGGCGCACGAGCGGGACGTCGACGACGCTGGTCGTGTACGCCGTCGAGGGGAACAGCCCGACGAAGCGCAGCTGGCGGGTCGGGCCGCCGTCGGCCGGCAGGCTCACCGCGATCAGGTCCAGCCAGGCCCGCCGGTGCACGGTCGAGCGGGCGTCGGCCTTCGTGACGGCGACCAGGTGCTGCGCGGGGGAGCGGGACGCCTCGGGCATGACGGCAGCGCTCATGTCGGTGTCGCTGCGGAGGACGCCCAGTCCGGAGCCGGGCACCGCGCGGGCGGTGAGCTTGCCGCGCGCGGGGGCGAGGTCGACGTCCCGGGCGCCGAGGAAGACGAAGTTCCCCTCGGCCAGCCAGCGGAGCAGCGCGGCGGCCTCGGCGGGATCGTCGGCGGGGTCCTCCACGGCCGGCCCGGCGAGCGAGTCGAGCCGGGCGGCGAGCTCCAGCACCCGGGACCGCAGCCGTTCGGCGTCCTCGTCCACCGCCCGGACGTCGTCGAGGACCGTCCGCAGCCCGTTGACCAGGTCCGCGGCGGCCTCGTCGTCCAGTGGCCCGTCGAGGACGACGGCCATCCACGACTCGGTCAGCGCATCGGAGCCGCAGCCGACGGCGAGGCTGCTGTCGCAGAACGCCTTGATCCGGCCGCGCAGGTCGCGCCGGACGACGACCACCGGATGGACGATGTGGGCGAGGGAGACGCCCTGGCGGACGACCTCGGCGGTGACCGAGTCGACCAGGTACGGCATGTCGTCGGTGACCAGGCGGATGACGGCACGGCCGTCGTCGAGCCGATGCACGTCGACGGTGGCGGATCCCGGGGGCCGCACCTCGGCCAGGCGGAGGTGCCCGATCGCCAGCCCGGCGAGCTCGGTGGGCTCGTGCCCGATGACCTCGGCGGCCGGCTCGCTCCAGTAGTAGCGCTGCAGGAGGGCGGGCAGGTCGTCGGGCGTGCAGCCCGCCGGCAGCCGGTCCGTGCGGGTCAGCTCGCCGACGGCCGCCTCGGCAGCGCGGTCGAGCAGCTGACGCTTCTCGTCACGGGCGGCCTCGAGTGCGGCGAGCTCGGACAGGGTTCCTGACGAGGGCCCGCCGTCCGGTCCGCGCACCGGGGTCTCCGGGGCAACGGTGGTGCTGGCCATGTCCGGCCACGCTACTGCGATCGGGAGTGGCCGTCACGGCGACGCGACGGGGGAGGGTTCAACGGTCGAGCAGCTGGTCGGCCACCCACCCGACCACGGCCAGGATCAGCCCGCCGATGATCGCCGTGCCGAATCCGTCGATCGTCAGCCGGTCGGTGATCCCCGCCGTCAGCGCGAGCAGGGCCGCATTGATCACGATGAGGAACAGCCCGAGGGTCAGCAGCACGAACGGGAGGGACAGCAGCCGCAGGATCGGACCGACGACGGCGTTGACGACACCGAAGACGAGCCCGATCCAGAGGTAGGTGCCGTAGATGCCCAGCGGGCCGTCGGGGTTCTCCTGGACGTTGAGCCCGTCGAGCACGTCGTACTTCGTCAGGACGAAGAACGCCGCCGCGAGGATGACGACTTTGACCGCGAACTTGATCACGGCCGCCACGCTAGCGGGGACGCGGTCACCGACGGGGGATCTCGCCCCGCCCGGCGTCGGCGCAGGGCGTCGGTCCGGGACGGTGGCGGACACCGGCCGACGGCGCGAGGATCGGGACGTGGCCACGACGGGCGAGCCACTCGCGCTGCGGTCGCCGGGTTGGGTGCGGGCGTTCGGCGTGCTGTTCGCCGTGGCCTGGGTGTTCCCGTTCGTCACCCAGGCACGGCTGCGGGAGGAATTCCTGGTGCCGGGCGGGATCATCGCGCTGCTCGTCGTCGCCTTCGTGGTCCGGACCGTCCTCTGCAGCGTCGTCGGGACCGCGGACGGGCGGTTGACGGCCCGCAACAGGTGGTCGACCCGCACCTTCCTGCGGACCGACATCCGGGCGGTGGGCATCGAGCGGCCCGACGGCCGGGGATGGGCCGTGCTGCTCCTGCTCGAGGACGGCTCCCGGCATCCCCTGGACGTGACCGAGACGCCGTTCCTCGGGCCGTCGCTGGAGCGGCTCGAGCGGCAGGTCGCCGAGATCCGCGCCTGGCTGGAGGGCCGCCCGCGCTCGTTCGCCTGACCGGGGGTTCTCGGGGCGTCTCATCGTGTCTAGCGCCGCCACTAGAGAGGTGCAGACGTGACAATCCCCGTGTGACCTCGACCGGCGTCCAGCTCCGCCTCCGACCGCCGGTGTGGGCGCGCGTGTGGGTGACGGTGTTCCCCGTCGTCCTCGCGGTCGTCCTGGTGCTCGCCGTCGAACCCGGGGCTGACGGGTGGGCAGTGGTCCGCGACATCGGTGTCGCTGTGTTCGCGGCGCTCCTCGGCTGGCGGCTGTTCCAGCAGGCGGTGATCGGAACCGGTGACGGGCGGTTGGTCGTGCGCAACATGTGGCGGTCGCTCGCCCTGCGCCGGGAGGACGTGCACGAGGTGACCGTCGACCCGGCGAACGGTCGGCGCATCCGGGGCGGGGGCTGGGCGGTGTGGCTTCACCTGCGCTCTGGTTCGCCGGTACGACTCGACGTCACGCACGTCCCCTTCGGCGGACCGTTCTCGGGTCGACTGGAGCGGGAAGCCGAGCAGGTCCGGGCGTGGCTGGCCGTCGGTCCCCAGCCGTTCCTCTGAGGCGGCAGGCGACACGCGGGAGAGCGTTCCGGCCCTCGCCGGGAGCGGCCATACGGTGCTCGACATGAATCCGGTGCCGGCTCCTGCCGACGTGCGGCTCTCGCTCCGGCCGCCCACCTGGCTGCGCGTCTGGGTGGCGGTCTTCCCTCTCCTGTTCGTGGTCTTCCTGGTCGTCGTCGTGGCGCCGGAGCAGGGCGCGCGGGCCTGGATCTTCGCCGGCGGGTTCGCGGTCACCGCCCTGCTGGGCCGGCGCCTGTTCCGCCTCGCCGTCCTCGGCACGGCCGACGGGCGCCTGGTGGTCCGCAACCACTGGCAGGACCACACCCTGCGGCGCGAGGACATCGCGGACGTGACGGTCGGTCAGGGGGTGGGCCGCGGAGGCACGAACCGATCGGTGCGCGTGCTGCTGCACGGTGGGGCGTCGGTTCCCCTGGAGGTCACGGCCACCTCGTTCCGGCCCAACGTCCCCACCCGGCTCCAGCACCAGGCAGAGGCGGTCCGCACCTGGGTGTCCGCGGGGGCTCAGCCGTAACTCCGACCCCACGCGACACGCGCTAGACCGTTCTACCGATGTCTAGGGCGCCGGCTAGAGAACGCCATACGGTGCTCGACATGGATCCGGTGCGGAACCCGTACGCCCCGGGCGCCGGCCAGCGCCCACCCGAGCTCGCCGGTCGGGACGCCGAGCTGTCGGCGTTCGACGTCGTCCTCGAGCGGATCGCGCACGGCCGGCCGGAGCGTTCCCTCGTGCTCACCGGCCTCCGCGGAGTCGGGAAGACGGTGCTGCTCAACCAGCTGCGGTCGGCGGCGATCTCCCGCGGCTGGGGCACCGGCAAGATCGAGGCCCGGCCGGAGCAGTCGCTGCGCCGCCCGGTCTCCTCCGCGCTGCACATGGCGCTGCGGGAGCTCGGACCGCGCCACCGCGACCAGGAGTCGATCGAGGAAGTCCTCGGCGTCCTCAAGGCGTTCGCCCAGCGGCTGACGCCGGACACGGCGAAGGTCCGCGACCGGTGGCAGCCGGGCATCGACGTCCCCGCCGCGACGGGGCGTGCCGACTCCGGCGACATGGAGATCGACCTCGTCGAGCTGCTCAGCGACGCCGCCGGGGTGGCCGCCGACATCGGCAGCGGCATCGCGCTGTTCATCGACGAGATGCAGGACGTGCAGCCCGACGACGTCTCCGCGATCTGCGCGGCCTGCCACGAGCTGTCGCAGCAGGGGGCGCCGCTGATCGTCGTCGGCGCCGGGCTCCCGCACCTGCCCGCCGTCCTCAGCGCCTCGAAGAGCTACTCCGAGCGGCTGTTCCGGTACCTGCGCATCGACCGGCTGGACCGGGAGGCGGCCGACCACGCCCTGCTGGCGCCCGCCGCGCGCGAGGGCGTGGAATTCGAGCGCGCCGCGCTCGACGCCCTGTACGCCGCCGCCGACGGCTACCCGTACTTCGTGCAGGCCTACGGCAAGGTCACGTGGGACGTCGCGGCGGCCTCCCCCGTCACCGCGGACGACGTCGCCATGGCCGCCCCCGTGGCCGAGGCCGAGCTCGCCGTCGGCTTCTTCGGGTCCCGGTACGACCGGGCCACCCCGGCCGAGCGCGAGTACATGCACGCGATGGCCGACCTGGGCGGGCCGAACGGCGCAGCGGTGGCGACGTCGGAGGTCGCGGTGTCGCTGGGCCGCAAGCCCGCGTCCCTGTCCCCCGCCCGCGACTCGCTGATCAAGAAGGGGCTGGTCTACTCGGCCGAGCGGGGCTCGATCGCCTTCACCGTGCCGCACTTCGGCCGATATCTCCTGCGCCACCCGGACTAGCCCGACAGGTGCCGAAGTCGCCCTTTCGGCACCTGCGGACAGGTGCCGAAAGCGCGGTTCTGGCACTTAGACGGTCTGGACGAACACCTCGGGCAGGCGCTCGGGCCCGGCTTCCGGGGGACGGTCGGCGTGCACCGGGTGGGCCCGGACGGCGAGCACCGCGACGTCGTCCTCGACGCCTTCGCCGAGCAGCTCGGCCAGCAGCCGGTCGCACAGCGCGTCGAGCCGGAGCCCGACCGAGGCCGCGAGGATGGCGCGGACCTGCGCCCGCCCCTCGTCCAGCGGCACACCACGGCGCTCGAAGAGACCGTCGGTGAACAGCAGCAACGTGCTGTCCGGCGGCATGTCGACCAGGCCGTCGACCCGCGGTCCGAGCCAGCCGATGCCCAGCGGGGGACCGATCGGCGCCGCCAGGTCCCGGACCGAGCCGTCGGCCAGCAGCAGCATCGGCTCCGGGTGACCGGCCGAGGCCCAGCGCAGCCGGCGCAGGCCGGCCTCGCGCGCGGCCTCGTCCTGCTCGATCCGGGCCACCAGCGCCGTGGCCAGCGTCGGCACGGCCAGGCCGACCAGCGCGTGGTCGACGCGGCGCAGCACCCCGGCGGGCTCCTCCAGGCGGTCGAACGCGATCCCGCGGACCAGCGTCTTCACCTGGCCCATGGCCGCGGCGGCCTCGATGTCGTGGCCCATTACGTCCCCGATGACCAGCACGGTGTCGCCGTCCGGCTGCAGGAACGCGTCGTACCAGTCACCGCCGATCGACACCCCCTGGGTCGCCGGCCGGTAGCGCACGGCCAGTTCGAGGTGGTCGGGCTGCACCGGCGGCGAGAGGAGGCTCAGCTGCAGGCGCTCGGCGACCTGCTGGTTGGCCGCCGCCAGCCGGGCGTTGTCGAGCGCGAGCGCAGCCCGCCGCGAGGCGATCTCCGCCGTCCGGAGCTCCACCTCGGTGTGCGGCCCGCGCTCGGGGCCGTTGATGAGGGTGAACCCGCCGATCACCTCGCCGCGGGCGATCAGCGGGAATCCGGCGGCCGCAGCGGGCCGGAGGGGCGCGAGCGCCTCTCGCGCCTCGCCGTCGGCCACCATCGACGCGACGATGTCCTCGGTGAGCTCCGGGAACACGACCGGCCGGGGGTCCCGCAGCATGCGCGGCACGGGAGCCGGAGCGTTGTTCGTGGCTACCCGGAGGTCCGCGTAGCGGTGCATCGCCGGCACCAGCGCGGGATCCCGGTGCGCGCGCCCGACGTCCCGGCGCGTCCCGTCCGGATCGATGACCGTGACGATGCACCAGTCGGCGAGCAGCGGGACGGCGAGGTCGGCGAAGCGCTGGACGGCCTCGTCCGTGTCGAGCGTCGAGGTCATCGCCAGGTTGATGTCGCCGAGCAGCATGAGGTGGCGGCCCGCGAGCTCGGCCTCCGCGGCGGCGCGGGCGGCCTCGGCAGCAGCGGCTTCCCGCGCGGCCACCGCCGCCGCCCGCTCGTCCTCCGCCCGGCGCCTGGCGGTGATGTCGTCGTACGTGACGACGAGACCGGCGTCGGTCAGGAAGGCATCGGCCCGGAACCACCTGTCGAGCGGGTCGAAGAACGCCTCGGTGTGGCCGCTGGTACCGGTGGCCCGGACGCTGCGGTAGAGCTGCTCGAACGGCCCGCCCACCGCCTCGGGGAACTCGGCCCAGACGTCGTTGCCCATCAACTGCTCGACGGTCCGGTCCAGGACGCGCGCCCCGGCCGGGTTGATGTAGGCGAAGCGCCAGTCCTCGTCCAGGACGAACAGCGGCCGCTCCATGCCCTCGACTGCCTGCACCAGCAGCCCGCCGGGCGGCGAAGCCGCATCGTCCCCGTTCACGGCGTTCACTCTGCCCCATCGACCGCCGTCGGCAGACGTCCGTGGACCGAACGTGTCCGCAACCTCACCCGATGGCGGGGGGCGGCACCATTCCGGCGTTCTGATGACGGGACGTCCGGCCTCCTTGGCACCGGCCGCCGGGATGGAAAGAATCCCGCCCAGACGCTCCAACAAGGGGGTGCTCGGACCTCTGTGGTCGCCCGTGCCGGCGGCCGGACGTGGGAGCTCCGCGTGCAGCACACCGACGTCCCCGTCTCGGAGCACCCGGGCGCGGGCCTCGTCCGCTTCCTCGAGACGATGCCGGCCGCCTTCTGCTTCCTGGACGCGGAGTGGCGGTTCGGCTACGTCAACGCCGAGGCGGAGCGCCTCATGGGACGCTCGCGGGCCGAGCTGGTCGGAGCGTCCCTGTGGGACACCTTCCCGCAGGTACGGGGCACCGTCTTCGAGTCCGCCTACCGGTCGGCGGCGGCCACGGGTCATTCGCAGACGTTCGAGTCGTCGCTGCCCGGCGCCCGCGCGGGGTGGTACGAGATCCGGGTGTGGCCCGGTGCGGACGGGGTCGCGGTCTACGTCGTGGACGTGACCGACCGGCGGGACGCCGACATGTCCGCCCGACTGGCCGGGGCCCGCGCCGCGCTGCTCGCACAGGTGAGCGCCGAGCTGGCCGGGCAGCTGGACACCGAATCCGCGCTGGGCCGGCTCGCGCAGCTCGTCGTCCCCGTGCTCACCGACGGCTGCATCGTCACCCTCGTGGACCGGGACGGCCGCGCCCGCGACGTCGGGTCCTGGCACGTCGACCCGGCCCGCCGGTCGTTGATCCAGCGCTACACCGAGGTACGGCTGGTCACCCTGCCGGCCACGTCCCCCGTCGCGCAGGCGCTGCACACCGGGCTGCCCGCCACGGAGCCGGTGTCCGCCGTCCTGGGGCTCATGCCCCCCGGCCCGGCCAGGGACCTGCTCGAGCAACTGCGGCCGGCCACGGCGGTGGTCCTGCCGCTGACCGCCGAGGCGCGCACGGTCGGCGTCCTCACCCTGTACCAGGACCCCGGTCGCACGGTGACCGAGGCGGACATGGACGCCGCCCGGCGGGTTGCCGCCGAGGCGGCGCGCGCGATCGCGCGGGTGCACCTGCAGAGCCAGCAGGCGAAGCTGGCCGAGGCCCTGCAGCGCAGCCTGCTGACCGACCCCCCGGCGCTCGGGGGGACGGCGGTCGTCGCCCGCTACGTGCCCGCCGCGGAGGCGGCCCGGGTCGGCGGGGACTGGTACGACGCCTTCCTGCAGCGCGACGGTTCGCCGACGCTCGTCATCGGTGACGTGGTGGGGCACGACACGGCGGCGGCCGCGGCCATGGGGCAGCTGAGGGGGCTCCTCCGCGGCATCGCCCACTTCAGCGGGGCCGGTCCCGCCGAGGTCCTGCGCGGGCTCGACGAGGCGATCGCGCAGATGCACACCGAGACCATGGCGACCGCGGCGGTCGCCCGGCTCGAGGAGGAGGACGGCGACGGCCGCACGCGGCTTCGCTGGGCCAACGCCGGCCACCCGCCGCCGATCGTCCTGCACCCGGACGGGACGGTGGCGATCCTGGGCGGGCGGTACGGCGACCTCATGCTGGGGGTCGACCCCGCGGCCGACCGGCTGGAGTCGGTGGTCACGCTGCAGCCGGGGACGACGGTCCTGCTCTACACCGACGGCCTCGTCGAGCGGCACGAGCGCACGCTCGACGACGGGATGGCGCGTCTGGTGACCCAGCTCCGCCGGCTCGCGGGCCGGCCGCTGGACGAGCTCTGCGACGCCCTGATCGAGGGGATGCTGCAGGGCACCCCCGAGGACGATGTCGCGCTGGTGGCAGTCCGCGTCGGCGGCAGGGCGGACTAACTGGGCCGCCCGACGGTTGACGATGCGGATCGGTGGGCATCCGCAAGGCGTCGAGAGCACGGCGACCGGGGGAGAGGGCATGGGGCGACTGGCATGGCCGTTGCGCCCGTTGCCGGACGGCCGGGGCGAGGTGTGGCGCTGGGACCTGGCCACGGTCGCCGAGCTGCCCGCTGCCCGGGCCGCTTTGCGCAGCCGGCTCGGTGGGGTCGGTCTCCCGCACGACGTGGAGGACACCGCGGGAGAGCGGCTCGTCCTGGCGTTCGACGAGCTGGCGTCCAACGCCCTGCGGCACGGCGAGGCGCCCGTCGTCGCGACGGTCGTCGCCGGCAGCGGCGGGTGGCTGCTGGACGTGAGCGACCGTGCGCCGGAGACCATGCCGTCGCCGGCCGTCGACCGCGACCCGGCGAAGGGCGGCATGGGCCTGCACCTCGTGGCCCGGCTGGCCGTCGCGCACGGCTGGTACGTCGACGGCGGCTGCAAGCACGTGTGGGCCTGCCTGCCGACCGCGGTCGACCGGGAACCCGCGATGACACCGCGGTCCTCCGGAGCACACCGCGACCAGGTGCCGTCCCGCACGTGACACAGCGGTCCTCCGGACCGCGCCCCACCGTCGACCCCGTGACGCCGAGACGCCGAGACCCCCACTGCCTCGCGGCAGTGGGGGTCTCGGCGTGATGTCAAACCCTACGGGAGGACGAGGGAGAGCGCGCCCTTTCCGTATCCGGGGACCTCGAGGGCGAGGTCGATCCGGTTGAAGTTGGCGAGCATGCCCTCGATGTCCCCGGGGAGGTCCTCCCCAGGGGCGTAGAGCTTGTGCAGCTTCGAGTGCGGGGCGCCCGGGGTGTTGAGCAGTGCCGACAGCACGTTCACGACCTCGTGCAGCGCCTCGACCATCATCGCGCTCAGCTCGCGGTCCTCCTCGACGGCGTCCTGCGCCCCCCCGGGCGGCAGCAGGGCCAGCGCGGCACCGGTGTAGGCCGACGCGCCCAGGTCCATGACGCAGAGGGCGTTGACGGCCAGGTGCGGGTCGACGTAGACGGCGACGGACACCGGCTCGTCGAGGGTGGGCGTGACCGGGGCACCCGGGTTCACGGCGACCGGCTTGCCCACCAGTCCGGTGAGCATGTCGCGCACGTCCTTGGCGGCGGGCAGCTCGACGGTTCCGGTGGTCATGAGATGACCCCGTCCAGGTGCTCCTTGAACGTGTCCTCGGTGAACGGCTTCGCGATGAGGAACAGGGCGCCGGCGTCGGCGGCCTTGGCCCGCATCTCCGCCGAGCCCTCGGAGGTCACGAACCCGAACGGCACCGCCGAACCGGACGAGCGGAGCGCCTGGAGGCACTCGATGCCCGTCATGTTCGGCATGTTCCAGTCGGAGAGCACGAGGTCGGGGTTCTCGGACGTCACCTTGGACAGCGCGTCGGCGCCGTCCTCGGCCTCCACGATGTCGTGGTCGTCGTAGCCGGCCTGGCGCAGCGTGCGGATGACGATCTGCCGCATGACACGGCTGTCGTCGGCGACCAGGATCTTCACTGTCACACCTCGTTCTTGTGCTGGTTGTGCGGGGGGTGGGGCACCGGCAGCGGCGGCAGAGCGCCCTGCACGGAGATGGTGAGCGGCTCGCCGCGCCACAGGACGTCCACGCGGCAGACGTCCTCGGGGTTGCGCACCGCGGGGGCGTCCCCGACATCGGGAAGGCTGAGTCCGGAGGGGCCGGGCAGGGCGGCCTTCACATTGCCGCCCACCACGTTGGCGATCTCGCCGAAGGCGTCGGCGACGTCCTCGTGCTCGAGGAGTTCCGGCGCGGTGTCGCCGAGCAGCGCCCGGGTGAGCTCCGCGGCGGTCTGCCGGCCGGTGGTGAGGACGACGCTGCCGGTCCACGGGCCGACGACGTCGACCCAGCTGGACACGACGTCGGCGGGCAGCTCGCCCGGGATCGGCAGGAGGTATTCGTCCTCGCCGACCAGCGCGATCCACGCGTCCTCGGCGATCGACTGGATCGTCGGCTCGTCGATCAGCTCGGTGATGACCGGGCGGACCTCGCCGGAGCGGCGGCGCTCGCCGGTGTCCGTCGTGCTCACAGGGCAACCTCCTGCGGGAGCAGGCCGAGCAGCGCGAGCTTGTCGCGGATCGCGTCGGCGGTGAACGGCTTGATCACGTACTCGTGGGCGCCTGCGGCCAGGGCGCGCACGATCTGGGTGTGCTCGCTCTCGGAGGTGACCATCATGATCGTCACGCTCCGCCAGGCGGGGTTCGCGCGGACGGCGGAGACGAACTGCAGTCCGTCCATCACCGGCATGTTCCAGTCGACGCAGACCAGGTCGGGGACCCAGCCCGTCTCGAGGACGTCGAGGCCCTCGCGACCGTGACCGGCCGGCTGTACCTCGTACCCGAGACCCTCGAGGATCCCGGAGACGATCCGGCGCATGGCGCGGGAATCGTCGATCACCAGAGCACGCACGTTCAGGCCCCCTTCAGTGGGCGATAGGCGGAGCTGCGGCCGACGACGACCCGCTCCCATGAGTCGTCGACCCCGAGCGTCGTCTCTGCCGCACCGAGGAAGAGCCAGCCGTCGGGCCGCATCAGTTCGCGGACCCGGCGGAGGATGACCTGCTTGGTGGGCAGGTCGAAGTAGATCAGCACGTTGCGCAGGTAGACCACGTCGAACGGACCCATCCGCGGCAACGGTGCCGCGAGGTTGCACTCCGAGGCCGTGACCATCCGGCGCAGGGGCGCCGCGACCTCCCACTCGGTGCCCGCCCGCGTGAAGTGCCGGACGAGCATGGGGGCCGGCAGACCGCGGTTGACCTCGAGCTGGCTGAACCGGCCCGCGCGGGTCCGCTCGACCATCTCGCGCGACAGGTCCGTCGCGGTGATGGCGACGCGGGTCGACGCGTTGGGCAGGGAGTCCTCGAGGAGCATCGCGATCGTGTACGGCTCCTGCCCGCTGGAGCAGGCGGCCGACCAGATCTGCAGGCGCTCGTTCGGCCCGCGCGCGGCGAGCAGGTCCGGCATGACGGTGGAGGTCAGCGCGGTGAACGGGTCGCCGTCGCGGAACCAGGACGTCTCGTTCGTGGTGAGGGCCTCGACGATGGCACGGGTGTTGTCGGCGTCGGGCCGGGACCGCACCGACTCCACGAACTGGGAGACGTCGGTGATGCCCAGCTTCCGGGCGATCGGCAGCAGCCGCGCCTCCACGAGGTACTCCTTGCCCGGCTGGAGCACGATCGCGCTCTCCTTGTGCACGAGCGCGCGGACCCAGTCGAAGCTGGTGGCGGTGAGCGTCATCGGACTCCTCCGGCGAGAACGGTGCCGGTCAGGACGCCGGACAGGTGGCGGGTGATGGCTTCCGGGATGCGGTCCAGCGGCAGGATCTCGTCGGCGAGGCCGGCCTGGCTGATGGCGCCGGGCATGCCCCAGACGACGGAGCTGGCCTGGTCCTGGACGATCACGGTGCCGCCGGCGGCGCGGATCTCGCCGGCGCCGTTGCGGCCGTCGGATCCCATGCCGGTCAGGACGACCGCGAGCACGGCACCGTCGTAGGCGGTGACCGCCGAGCGGAACAGCGGGTCGACGGCGGGCCGGCAGAAGTTCTCGGGCGGCCCCTGGGTGAGGCCGGTGTGCAGTCCCCGCGCGTCGCCCCGGACCACCAGGTGGTGGTCGCCGGGTGCGAGGTGCACGGTGCCGGGCAGCAGGGGGCTGCCGTCGGCGGCCTCGACGACGCGCAGCGGGCTGAGCCGGTCGAGCCGCTGGGCGAACTGACGGGTGAAGACCGGCGGCATGTGCTGGACGAGCAGGACGGGCACCGGCAGCGACGCCGGGAGCTGGGGGAGCACCTTGACCAGCGCCTCGGGTCCACCGGTGGAGGAGCCGATCACCAGGACGGCGGGCTTCTTCCCGGGGCCGGTGCGCTTGGCCGGCTGCCGCGGCGGGGGGATCGGCGCGGCGGCACGCGCGGGCGTGACGGGACGGCCGGTCAGCGCCTTGATCTTGGGGATCAGCTGCTCGCGGACGCTCTCCATCGACTGGCCGACGCTGCCGACGTTGGCCGGCTTGGTGACGTACTCGTTGGCGCCGGCCGACAGAGCGTCCAGCGTCGCCGACGCGCCGCGCTCGGTGAGCGTGCTGAACATGATGATCGGGACACGGCTGCGCCCGGCACGGATGGCCCGCACGGCCTCGATGCCGTTCATCTCCGGCATCTCGATGTCCATGGTGACCAGGTCGGGCTTGAGCTGGTCGAGCTTGGCGACGGCGATCCTGCCGTTCACGGCGGTACCCACGACCTCGATGTCGGGGTCCGCGGACAGCACGTCGGTCACGATCTTGCGGACGACGACGGAATCGTCGACGACCATCACCCGGATCGGGTTCACGCGTGTCCTCCTGCATTCCCTGCCGGGTCGGCCCGGCAGGCTGTTCATTCCTCTATCGGCATCCGCACCCCACCCTTGAGCGGGGGGCGTGGCCCGACGGCGGCGGCGTCGAGCCGGACCGCAGAAACGTTGTCGCAGGAACTGTCGGGCCTCCCGGGCCATTACTGGAACAGGTCGGGCACAACCGTTACAAAATGGTCCGGCGACCGGCATCAGGGAAATCGGGAAAACGTTTCGCGTATTTGTCGACACGGCCGGGAAGGCCATTCCGGGCGACCGCCGGAATCGGCATCGACGAGCGGCTGACGTGGGCCGATGCATCCGCCGCGAGACGAGCGAGCCCGACGGTCGGCGGTCAGCGACGACGGAAGAGCCGCCGGGGGAGCAGATGACCGGCGGTCGGTCCGGTCGGTGAGTCCGGGGCGGTCAGCGGCTGCCGGTGACCCGCAGCCACGGAGCGCGCAGCACCGCGAGCGAACCCTCGTCCAGCAGGTCGGCCATCGCCGTCCCCTGGACGACGCCCGCGAGGGCGTTCCAGGTGCCGGAGGCACCGTCGGCGATGCCGAAGCCGCCGTCGAGGAAGGCCTGGACCGCGTGCAGCTGGGAGGCGGCGAGGGCGCGGGTGCGCCCCGAGACGTGCGCGGCCCACGAGGCCTCGTGCATGGCGGCCGCCCACGGGCGGTGGTCGGCGCGGCCCTCGTCGACGGCCGCGCGCCACTGGTCGCGGCCGCTGTCGTCCAGCGCCCGGACGGCGTCCAGCAGCCCGGCCACGTCGCCGCCGGCGGCCCCGAGGTCGGCACCGACCGGCAGGGGCGTCACCGCACCGCGGTCGAGCACGCGGTCGAACGGCCCGGTGAGCTCACGCCGGACCAGCGGAGGGAGGACGCCCGCGGCCCAGTGCCCGATCGCGGCGTCGGACAGCACGTCGGCGGCCCGCGCCAGGTCGCCGGGGTCGAGCGCAGCCGCGGCGGCGTGCTCGGGTCCGAGGACGTCGTCCCGCAGCAGTCGCTCGAGAGTGGGGGCGTCGCCGATGGTGCCGCGCTCCAGCTGCTCCACCAGGACGGCGGCGCGGTCGCCGGCGGCGGCCGCGTCGCGCACGTGGGGCACCCCGGCGGCCATCTCGCGGGCCCGGCGGGACCGGACGGCGAGGACCCCGCGCTGCTCCCGGTCGAGACCGTGGCCCGCATGCGCCGCGGCGACCTCGGTCAGACCGGCGCCGTCGGCTCCCAGGCCGGCCAGCAGGACCCCGGCGACCGCACGCCCGGCGGGCAGCCGGACGAGGTCGAACCCGAGGGTCGCGGCACTGACCAGGGAGTAGGGCACGGTCTCGCCTCCAGAGGTGGGTCGCACCATGCTGACGGCGAAACCCCCGGCCCGCACCCCAACCGACTGCGACCGTCACCCCTTCGCGGGAGTGCGAAGGGGAGACGGCCGCGTGGTCGATCCGGTTGTGTTACGAGATTGTCGCTCTCAGTAGCTGAAGCGGGATACCGCCGCCCTGAGCTCCGACGCCATCCGCGCCAGCTCGTCGACCGCCACCCGGGTCTGACCCAGCGCCTGGTTCGTCGCGTCGGCCGCGCCGGAGACACCGCCGATGTTGGTGGCGATCTGCCCCGACCCGTCGGCCGCCTCCCCGACGGACCGCGACATCTCGTTCGTCGTGGCAGTCTGCTCCTCCACCGCGCTGGCGATGGTGAGCTGGAAGTCGTTGATCTGCCCGATGACTGCGCTGATGCGGCCGATCGCCGACACCGCGCCTGTGGTGTCCTGCTGGATCGCCTCCACCCGGCGGGCGATGTCCTCGGTCGCCTTCGCCGTCTCCTGCGCCAGCTCCTTGACCTCGTTGGCCACGACGGCGAAGCCCTTGCCCGCCTCCCCGGCGCGCGCGGCCTCGATGGTCGCGTTCAGGGCGAGCAGGTTCGTCTGCTCGGCGATGCTCGTGATCACCTTGACCACGTCGCCGATCTCGCGCGACGACTCGCCCAGCCGGGTCACCGTCGCGGTCGTCGTCCCGGCCTCCGTCACGGCTGCCGCAGCGACCCGTGCGGCCTCGTTGGCGTTCTGCGAGATCTCCCTGATCGAGGCACCCATCTCCTCCGCCCCGGCCGCGACGGTCTGCACGTTGCGCGAGACCTCCTCGGCAGCGCCGGCCACCACACCGGACTGGGCACTCGTCTCCTGCGCCGAGGCCGAGATCTGGGCCGACGACGCCGACAGCTCCTCGGACGACGCCGCGACCGCGTCCGCGGAGGCGACCACCGAGGTCAGCACCCGCCGGAGGCTGTCCTGCGCCTCTCCCAGTGCCTCCGCCATGCGACCGAGCTCGTCGCGCGCTGCCACCTCGGGGGCGACGGTCAGGTCACCGGCCGCCATGGCCTCGACCGACCGACGCACCGAACCGACCGTGCGGGTCAGCATCCGGACCACCGCGACCGCCAGCGCCGACGCGATCGCGATGCCGACCAGCAGGGCCGTGATGACCTGGGCGGTCACGTCGGACGCGAGGTCCTCGCCCGCCGCGGCCTCGGCCGCCGCCGCCGTGGCCTGGGCGTCGCTCTCCGCGGCGTACGGCTCCATCACGGCGGTGGCGAGGGGCTTCTCCTCGTTGAACCCGTAGTGGGGGACGACGACCGGCGCCACGGCGTCGGGCGCCTCCCGCTCGTCCTCGCCCTCGGCGCCGGGTGCCGGGATCGCGGCGGCGGCCTCGGCGGCCCGAGCGGTGTCGATCGCGGCGAGCTGCTCGTCAGCCATGGCGTAGTAGGCGACCAGACCGTCGTTGAGCGCCGCCCACGCCGCGTCGTCGGCCTGGTGACCGTCGTACTCGTCGACCAGCGCCTCGAGCTCGGCCTGCCGCTCGGCGAGGTTCTCCCGGAGGAAGGTGCGCGTCTCGGCGTCGGCGACGTTGTAGGAGACGATGCGCACGCGGTCGCCCTGGAAGCTGCGCTGGATCGCGCCGAGGGTGTCGAGGGGTACGACCACCTCGCGGTGCAGCCGCTGCTCGGCGTCGCGCAGCTCGTGAACGCCATGGACGGCCACCGCAGCGATGACGCACGCGACGAGTGCCAGCAGGCCCACGACGGAGCCGAGCTTCAGGGCGAGGGGACGGTCGGTGAACCAGCGCAGGTACGCGCGGTCGATAGCAGGCAGACGCATGACGCTCATTTCGGTTGTTCCGGACGACGCCGTCGGCCGGCTCCCGGCCGACCCGGCTCTCCTGACATCGGCGGCCGCACCCTGTTCCGTGGCCATTTCACCCGGTCCCGTGCCGTAACTCACAGCCACCGCAACGCAGCGACCCCCGGCGTCCGTCGGAGGACGGACACCGGGGGTCGCTGGCGGCAGAGAGCCTTCAGGCGCTGACGGCCTTCTGGACGTCGAGGGCGAGCAGCAGCTGCCCGTCCAGCTTGTAGGCGCCCCGGATCAGGTCGCGCCCCTGGCCCTCGAGCGTGTCCGGCGGCGCCTCGAAGTCGGAGGCGTCGACGTCGACGACGTCCGCGATCGAGTCGACCAGCAGGCTGACGGCCTCGCCGTCCAGCCGGACGACGATGACGACGGCGTCCGTGCCCTCGGGGCGCTTCGGCCGGCCGAGCCGCTCCCGCAGCTCGATGGCGGTGACGACCTGACCGCGGAGGTTGATCAGGCCGGCCACGGCGCTCGGAGCCAGGGGCACCCGCGTCAGCTGCTGGCTGCGGAGCACCTCCTGCACGTGCTCGACCTCGATGCCGTAGAGGTCGCCGTCCAGCCGGAACGTGGCGAGCTGACCGCTGGTGGCGGGGCTCTTGGTGTCGATCGACGCGGTCACGTCAGACCTCCAGGAAAGCGGTGGGGACGCCGTCGGGCGTCGTGGACTCGCAGGCCCCGGGCGCGGCTCCGGGGGTGCTGTAGAACGCCGGGTCGGCGGCGAGGATCGCGGCCCGCACGTCCAGCAGCTCGGTCACCTTGTCGCCGAGGACGGCGGATCCGAGCAGCCCGAGGTCGTCGATGTCGCTGCGGACGGCGGCCTCGCCGTCGACGATGTCGAGGATCTCCTCGACCACGATCGCGACGCTGCGGCCGTGGTCGGCGTAGACGATGACCTCGAGCACCTCGCGGTCGGACTCGCCGTAGGCACCCAGGTGCCGGTCGAGACGGACGATCGGCAGGATCGCGCCGCGGTACTGCACGACCTCCCGGTTGCCGACCTTCTCGACGGAGTCGGCGCGCACCTGCTCGAGCCGGGTGACCGTGTCGAGCGGGATGGCGACCCGGCGGCCGCCACCGATCGAGGCGAGCAGCATCCGCTGCCGCTCGGTCTCGACCGCTGCGGCGTGGGCGGCGGCAGTCCGGGACTCCTGGCGGTCGACCGTCTCGGTGCGCAGCGCGCGCCGGGCGAGGGCCTGCACGTCGAGGATCAGCGCCACGGTGCCGTCGCCGAGGACGGTGGCACCGGAGTACAGGCCGATGGCCTTGAGCTGGCCACCGACCGCCTTGACCACGATCTCCTCGGTGTTGATCACCCGGTCCACGACCAGGCCGAAGCGACGGCCCTCGGACCGGAGGACGGCGATGACGACGTGGCCGTCGTGCCGCTCCGAGGCCAGACCCAGGACGTCGGTCAGCCGGACCAGCGGCAGCAACTCACCACGCAGGCGGTACACCTGAGCGCCGCCGACCTCCTCGACCGCGTTCGCCGCCTTCTCGGCGTCGAGGGAGACCAGCTCCTGGAGGCTGATCTGGGGAATGGCGTAGCGGTCGGACGCGCACTCCACCGTCAGCGCCGGGACGATCGCGAGGGTCAGCGGGATGCGCAGCCGGCAGACGGTGCCGTTGCCCGGCACCGACTCGACCTCGATCGTGCCGCCGATGGCCTCGATGTTGGTCTTCACGACGTCCATGCCGACGCCCCGGCCGGACACGTTGGTGACCGCGGCCGCCGTCGAGAACCCGGGCGCGAAGATCATCTGCAGGACGTCCGCGGGGCTCATCCGCGTCAGGGCATCGGCCGAGATCAGTCCGCGCTCGACCGCCTTGGCACCGATCTTCGCCGGGTCGATCCCCGCGCCGTCGTCGGCGACCTCGACCACGACCTGCCCGCTCTCGTGCTTCGCGCGCAGGGTGAGGACGCCCTCGGCCGACTTGCCGGCCGCCTTGCGGACCTCCGGCTTCTCGATGCCGTGGTCCACGGAGTTGCGGACGAGGTGGGTCAACGGGTCCTTGACGGCCTCGAGCAGGGTCTTGTCGAGCTCGGTCTCCCGGCCCTCCATCTCCAGGCGGACCGTCTTGCCGCACTGCAGGCCCAGGTCGCGGACGACGCGGGGCAGCTTGGACCAGATGTGGTCGATCGGCTGCATGCGCGTCTTCATGACGCCCTCCTGCAGCTCGCTGGCGATGAGGTTCAGCCGCTGCGAGGCACGGATCAGGTCCGTGTCGGTCTGCCGGGCGACGTTCTGGACGATCTGGTTGCGGGTGAGCACGAGCTCGCCCACCAGCAGCATCAGCTCGTCGAGCAGGTCCACGTCGACCCGGATCGTGCTGTCGGCGACCGCACGACGCGGCTGACCGCCGGCGCCGTCGGCCGGTGCGGCCTCGCCGTCCGGGTGGTCGCCGGCAGGGTCGAGGGTGGGGATGTCGTACGACGCCTCGGGCGTCACCGTCTCCTCGGGCAGCACCGTGGACACGTCCTCGATCAGGTCGTCGGCGGCGGGGGCCGGCTCCACGACCGCAGCGGCGGCCCTACGGGTCGTCGTCCGCTTGGCGGGGGCCTTCGCTGGGGCCTTCGCGGGGGCCTTCGCGGCGGCAGCCTTGGCAGGCGCCTTGGCGGCTGCAGCCTTGGCCGGCGTCCTCGCGGCGGCCTTCTTCGCGGGGGCCTTCGCGCGCGGGGTGGGGATCACCGGTGCCGGCGCGGCGGGGGCGTCCTCCATGGCCGCGGTGATCGCGGCCACGACACCGGAGACGTCGACCGGCCCCTCGCCGCCGGTGGCCTCGATGGACGTCAGCAGGGAGCGGACGCTGTCGACCATCTGCAGCAGCACGCTGGTGCGGGCCGGGGTCAGCTCGAGCTCGCCGTCCCGCAGCCGGGAGAGCATGTTCTCGCCGACGTGGGTGACCTCCTCGAGCCGGTTGAAGGCCAGGAAGCCCGACGTCCCCTTGATCGTGTGGATCGTGCGGAAGATGCTCGACAGCCGCTCGCGGGAGTTGGGCTCCTGCTCCAGGGCGACCAGGTCGGTGTCCAGCTGGTCGAGGTTCTCGTGGCTCTCGACCAGGAACTCTTCGACGATGTCGTCCAGACCGTCCACCGTTACTGCCTTCTCTCTACGTTGCGACCGGACATGGCGCGCTGACGCGCGCCCGTCCGGTTGGGTCCCTTCCCTTATCGGCAGCGTTTCCCCGCCGCCGACCCTCCGGGGAAGGGGAGGGTCGGCCGCGGGGACGGCCCGGGGATCAGAACGCGAAAGTGGCGGCCGGGCTGCGCAGGTCGGCGGCCGTCGGGACGACGGAGATGGCGCCGGCCGTCGCGGCGTCGAACTGCTCGCGGTACCCCTTCACCACGAGGAAGTCCTCCCGCGCCCCCTGCGGCACCACCGAGGCGAACGCGCTCGCCGTCACCACCCGCGCAACACCCAGCGACGCGGCACCGGACGACCCGCGGT
>NZ_SPQM01000094.1 GCF_004570345.1 Blastococcus sp. CT_GayMR20
GCGCGGCGAGCCCGGCCGCAGTCTCGGCCTCCGAGAGGCCGGCGAGCGCGGCGACGGCGGGCAGCGATGCGCCGTCCCCGAGGACGGCGGCGGCCCGCGCCACGACGGGGGCCGGCGCCGGCAGCCGGCGCAGCCGCATGAGCACCATGCTGGACACCGCGCGGGAACCGACGGCCACGACCATGTCGGCGTGCGCGGCATCGGGCCGGACGGCGTCGGCCTCCAGCCCGCGCAGCAGCTGCCGGAGCAGCAGCGGGTTGCCGGACGTCGTGCGGTGGCAGGCCAGGGCGAACAGCGGCGAGACCGGTCCGCCGAGCCGCCGGGCCACCAGGTCGGCGGTCGCCTCCAGCGAGAGCGCGGCGGGCCGGACGACGGCGGCGACCGGCTCCATCGACAGCTCGGTGAGCAGTTCCTCGTCGACGTGCTGCTCGCCGGTGCGCACCGTGGCGACGACGAGCACCGGGACGGCGTCCAGCCGGCGGACCAGGTAGGCCAGCCAGCGCAGCGAGGCGCTGTCGCACCACTGGAGGTCGTCGACGGCGAGCACGAGGGGGCCGTCGGCGGTGAGGTTGACCGCCAGCCAGTACAGCCCGTGCAGGACCGCGAACGAACCGTCCGGCGACTCGCCAGGCGCCAGGTCGAACACGGTGCGTGCGCTGACGGCGGCGCCGGCCAGCAGCGCCTCCCGTCGCTCGGGCACGGCCAACTCGGGCTCGAACAGCTGCCGGACCGCGCCGAAGCCGAACGCCTTCTCCAGCTGGCTCCCGCGCGCCGTCAGCACCCGGACGGAGCGCTCGCCGGCGATGCGCCGTGCCTCGGTGAGCAGGCGGGTCTTCCCGATGCCTGCCGGGCCCTCGATGAGCAGCAGCCCCGGCTCGCCGGCTGCGAGGCCGTCGAGGGCCGCTCGCACTGCCCGCATCTCGCGGTTCCGGTCGAGCAGGTCGTCCGGCGCGAGCACCGGCTCCGCAGGTGGCGGCGCCACCGGTGCACGCGTGCGCTGGGTCGGGACGACGAGATCGGGTGACTGGGCGAGCACCCGTTCCTCGAGCTCGCGCAGCGCCGGGCCGGGATCGACACCCAGCTCGTCGGCGAGCGTCGTCCGGGCGCGGCGCAGCGCGGTCAGGGCATCGGCCTGCCGGTGCGCCCGGTAGAGGGCGAGCACCAGCAGCCGCCAGCGCTCCTCCCGCAACGGCTCCTCGGCGACCATCGTCTCCAGGTCCGGCACGAGGAGCGCGGCCTCGCCCAGTTCGAGGCGGGCCTCGAGCAGCCGTTCGCGCGCCACGGCCCGCAGCTCACCGAGCCGCGCGATCTCCGCCTCGGCCCACGGCTCGTCGGCCCACTCCGCCAGCGGCGGACCGCGCCAGAGGGCGAGCGCCTCCCCCAGGATCTGCGCGGTGGTGGCGGCGTCCGTCGTCCCCGAGCGGTCGAGGAGGCGCTCGAACCGCCAGACGTCGACGGCGTCGGGCGGCAGCCGGACGGCGTAGCCACGCCCCTCGCTGACGATGACCGCGGACCGGGTCCGGGCCGCACTCCCCGGCTGCAGCCGGCGGCGCAGGTGGGAGACGTAGGCCTGCAGCGCCCCGGCGGGATCGGCCGGGGCGTGGTCGCCCCACACGGCCTCGGTGATCCGCTCGACAGGAACCACCTCGCCGCGCGCGAGGACGAGCACGACGAGGACGGCCCGCTGCCGGGGCCCGCCGAGGTCGAGGGGGACGTCGCCGGACGAGGCCGTGCAGGTGCCCAGCAGGCTGATCCGCAGCTGCCCGTTCTCCACGCGCGCCCTCCCTCGCGGGACGGTAGACGAGGAAATCCGCCTGCGGGAGGTCCTCAGCGTCCGGGAACCGCCGCCCCCGCCGGGCGGAGCAGCAGGAGCGCCGCGACGGCGGCGAGGCCGGCCGCGAGCGCCGCTCCGGCGAAGACGGTGTGCAGCTGGGTGAGGATCGCGGCGTCGACCGCGGTGTCGTAGACGGGGCAGTCCGCCGGACTGTCGGGGCAGAGCTCGAAGGGGGCGCCGATGGCGTCGACCTCGGCGGTGAACCGGCGAAGGGCGACGGCGGTGAGCAGCGACAGGCCGGCGAGCATCCCCACCGTCCGGGCGACGACGGCGAGGGCGCTCGCGCTGCCGTGGACCTCGGAGCCGGTGGCGGCCAGCAGCACCGTGTTGACCGGTGCGATCGCGAGCCCGAACCCCAGGCCGGCGGCGAGCAGGACGGCGGTCGACGCCAGGCCGTCGAGGGACTGCGCGTCCCAGGTCGTCATGGCCACGAAGGCGACGGCGGCCAGCGCCATGCCGCCCGCGGCGACGAACCGTGGCGCGACCGTGCGGCAGAGCCAGCCGCCGGCGACGGCGCCGACGGGGACCGCGACGAGCAGCCGCAGCAGGACCAGCGCCGCCCCGAGCTGGTCGCCGGGCGTCGTGGTGTTGCGGGCGAACAGCGGGACGTCGACCAGGGCCGCCACCAGCGCGGCGCCGACGAGCAGGTTGACCAGCAGCGCGCCCCATGCCCCCACCGGCCGCAGGGCGCCCAGCGGCAGGACGGGGTGGGCGGCCCGGCGCTCGTGCAGCACGAAGGCGACGGCAGCGGCGAGCGCGAGCGGCAGGAGGACGGGGCCGTGGGCGACGATCTGCGTCGCAGGATCGGCGGCGGCGAACGCCCAGACCAGGGCGCCGAGCGAGACGACGACGAGCGCGGAGCCCAGCACGTCGACCTCGGTGGCCAGGCGTCCCAGCCCCCGCAGCGGCACGACGGCGCCCTGCGGGTGCGCGAGGCTGCGTGCCACCAGCCCCACCACCGCGACCAGGGCGACCAGGACGAGCGGCGTCGTCCAGCCGAGCGCATCGACGAGCGGGACGTAGAGGAGCCCGATCGTCACGTCCTCGGCCAGCGCCGTCGGGGCGGCGAGCTGGAGGCCGAGCGCGAGGGAGGCGACGGCTGCCAGCGCCAGGCCGAACGGATCGGGGCGGCGGGCCCGGCCGGTGACCAGGACGCCGACCGCCAGCCCCAGTCCGAGCAGCAGGTTCAGCCAGAAGATGGCCCGCCAGTCGGCGACCGCCAGCACCGCCGCCCCGGCCAGCGGGCCGAGGACCGCCCCCGCCTCCTGCACCGCGCCGACCACCCCGAGCGGGACCGACCGGCGTTCCGGGGGCCAGCGGTCGGCGACCAGGGCCAGGGTCGCCGGCACCAGCCCGCCGGCGCCGATGCCCTGGAGCCCACGGCCGGCGACGGCCGGGCCGAGCGTGTCGGCGGTGGCGGTGAGCAGCGAGCCGAGGGCGAACAGCAGGAGGCAGCCGATGAGCACCGGCACGCGTCCGCGCAGGTCGGCCAGCCGGCCCAGCAGCGGCAGCGTGGCCGTGTAGCCGAGCAGGAAGCCGCCGACGATCGGCGTCGCCTGCTGGAGGTCGTCGAGCCCGACGCCGACGCCGGTGAGGATGTCGGGCAGCGCGAGGACGACGACGTACGTGTCGGCCCCGGTGACCAGCACGGCCAGGGTCGCGAGGACGACGACCGGCAGCCCCGGGACGGCGCGGGCGGCGGGCGCGGTCGCCGGCTCAGCCGGTGGGCGGCGCGGTGATCTCGACATCGGCCCCGAAGTCGCTCAGCTCGACGGTGTAGGTCGCGTCGTCCTCGGCGGTGAAGAACGGTCCGGTGAGCTCCGCCCGGCGCAGTTCACCGGTCTCCGTGGCGATGGAGAAGCGGGCCTGCACCGCCTGGCTCGGGTCCTGGCTGGCGAGGATCTGCTCGACCAGGTCGCCGGGCAGCTCGGCGGTGACCTCCCGGACGACGTCGCCGTCGACCCGGCGCTCCTCCCCCAGCTCGGCGTTCTCCGCCTCGGCCAGGAGCTGCGAGATGCCGGTGTCCGGATCGAGCAGCGCGCCCGGGTCACCGAAACCGAACTGCGCCGGGTCGACCACGCTGAAGCCCGAGGCGAACGGGAGCTGGGCGTACACCGTGCCGTCGACCGAGACCACCTCGAGGTCGAGGGTGGAGCCGAGCGCCCGCACGTTGAGCGTGCCCTCGAACGACGCCGGCCGGGCGATGTCGCCCTCGCCGCCGACCAGCAGGGTCCCGGAGTTCGGCGCGCCCTCGCTGTCCAGGACGAAGTGCGCGCTGCTCGCGTCGTCCAGGGTCGTCTTGGCGCGCGACAGGAGGTCGGCGGCCGACTCCTCGGGCTCCCCGCCGCCGCACCCGGCCAGCGCCGGCCCGGCGAACACGGCCAGCGCGAGCAGCGGGATGCCCGTTCGGCGCAGCATGGCGACCTCCCCGTCGGCCGGGCACCCCCGGCGTACCGCGGCGGACAGTAGCGCGCCGCCGTCCTCAGGCCGAGGCGCCGGCCCGTTCGGCGACCGCGGAGTCGATCGTCGGCCGGTTGCGCGCCGGCAGGGCCTCGCGCGCCGGAAGGAGGTCGGCGAGCAGGTGCCGCTCGGTGGTGAAGGCGCGGAACGCCCGTCCGATGGTCACGTCGTGGTCCGGGCGCTCGACGACGTCGATGCGGTCGCCGGCACCGAGGTCGCCGGTCTCCAGGACCCGCAGGTAGGCGCCGCTGGCGCCGCGCTCGGTGAACCGCTTGATCAGGCGCGGGACGCCCCAGTGCGCCTGCAGCTTCGCGCAGGGGGTGCGGGGGGCGGTGACCTCGACGAGGAGGGAGCCGATGCGCCAGCGCTCCCCGAGCAGGGCGGCGGTGAGGTCGATGCCGCTCGTGCGGAGGTTCTCCCCGAACCGGCCGGCCGGCAGGTCCCGGGCGAGCTCGGCGGCCCACCAGTCGGCGTCCTCCTGCGCGTAGGCGTACAGGGCCTGGCCCTCGCCGCCGTGCCACTTCTTGTTGACCTGCACGTCGCCGTCCAGGCCGAGCGGGCCGACGGCGACGCGACCGGTCACCGGCCGCTTGTCGATGGCGCTCTGGGCGTCGCCCGCGCGCGGGATGCGGATCGGCCGCGGGCCGGAGACGCAGACCGCCTCGATGCGGGCCGTCACTTCTTGGAGGCGGTCGACTCGTTGGTGGAGAGCGCGGCGACGAACGCCTCCTGGGGGACCTCGACGCGGCCGACCATCTTCATCCGCTTCTTGCCCTCCTTCTGCTTCTCCAGCAGCTTCCGCTTGCGGGTGATGTCACCGCCGTAGCACTTGGCGAGGACGTCCTTGCGGATGGCGCGGACGGTCTCGCGGGCGATGACCCGCGAGCCGACGGCGGCCTGGATCGGCACCTCGAACTGCTGGCGCGGGATCAGCTCGCGGAGCTTGCCGGCCATCATCACGCCGTAGCTGTAGGCCTTGTCCTTGTGCACGATCGCGCTGAACGCGTCGACGGCCTCGCCCTGCAGCAGGATGTCGACCTTGACCAGCGAGGACTCCTGCTCGCCGCCCTCGGAGTAGTCGAGGGAGGCGTACCCGCGGGTGCGGGACTTCAGGGCGTCGAAGAAGTCGAAGATGATCTCGCCGAGGGGCAGCGTGTAGCGCAGCTCGACGCGGGACTCGCTCAGGTAGTCCATGCCGCCGAGCTGGCCGCGGCGGCCCTGGCAGAGCTCCATGATCGCGCCGGTGTAGTCGCTGGGCGCGATGATCGTGGCGTTGACGATCGGCTCGTAGATCGTGGAGATCTTGCCCATCGGCCAGTCGCTGGGGTTGGTCACGGTGACCTCGGTGCCGTCCTCCATGACGACCCGGTAGACGACGTTCGGCGCGGTCGAGATGAGGCTGATGCCGGCCTCGCGCTCGAGCCGCTCGCGGACGATCTCCAGGTGCAGCAGGCCGAGGAAGCCGACGCGGAAGCCGAAGCCGAGCGCCGCCGAGGTCTCGGGCTCGTAGGTGAGCGCGGCGTCGTTGAGCAGCAGCTTGTCCAGCGCCTCGCGCAGCAGCGGGTACTCGCTGCCGTCGATGGGATAGAGGCCGGAGTAGACCATCGGCTTGGGGTCGCGGTAGCCGCCGATCGACTCGGTGGCCGGCTTGTGCTGCAGCGTGACGGTGTCACCGACGCGGGACTGGCGGACGTCCTTCACGCCGGTGATGAAGTAGCCGACCTCGCCGACGCCGAGGCTCTCGACCGGCTTGGGCTCGGGTGAGATGACACCGATCTCGAGCAGCTCGTGGGTGGCGCCGGTCGACATCATCTTGATCTTGTCGCGGGCGGAGATCCGGCCGTCGACGACGCGGACGTAGGTGATGACGCCGCGGTAGATGTCGTAGACCGAGTCGAAGATCATCGCGCGGGCGGGACCCGCGGCGTTGCCGGTCGGCGCGGGGATCTCCTCGACGATGCGGTCGAGCAGCTCCGGGACGCCGACGCCGGTCTTGCCGCTGACCCGCATCACGTCGTCGGGCTCGCAGCCGATGATGTGCGCGATCTCCTCGGCGTACCGCTCGGGCTGCGCGGCCGGCAGGTCGATCTTGTTGAGCACCGGGATGATCGTGAGGTCGTTCTCCAGCGCCAGGTACAGGTTGGCCAGCGTCTGCGCCTCGATGCCCTGGGCGGCGTCGACGAGCAGGACGGCACCCTCGCACGCGGCCAGCGACCGGGACACCTCGTAGGTGAAGTCGACGTGGCCCGGGGTGTCGATCATGTCGAGCACGTACTCGGTGCCGGTGTGCGCACCGGAGCGCGGCGTCCACGGCAGCCGGACGTTCTGCGCCTTGATGGTGATGCCGCGCTCGCGCTCGATGTCCATGCGGTCGAGGTACTGGGCGCGCATCTGGCGTCCCTCGACGAGCCCGGTGACCTCGAGCATCCGGTCGGCCAGCGTCGACTTGCCGTGGTCGATGTGGGCGATGATGCAGAAGTTCCGGATGAGGGCCGGATCGGTGGGGGCAGGAGTCGTCACAGTGGGTCCATCGTCCCACGGGCGCCGGTCCGGCCGGGCGAGTGGCGCGAACTCCCGTGTGCCCGGCCCCACCCGACCGCGGGTTGGGGCGCGGGACGGACGCTGGTATCTTGGGAGACCGGTCCGCCGGCGCGGTGTTTGCTGCCTGCGCCCGGACGAACTGTCAGAAGTACTCCTCCCTGCGAGACACCCGAGGCTCACGCGTGGCGAACATCAAGTCCCAGATGAAGCGGATCAAGACCAACGAGAAGGCGCGTCAGCGCAACGTTGCCGTCAAGTCCGCCCTCAAGACGGCCGTCCGGCGCGTCCGCTCGGCCGCCGAGGCCGGCGACGCCGCCGCCGCGGCGACCGCCTTCCAGGTCGCGGCGAAGCAGCTCGACAAGGCCGCCAGCAAGGGCGTCATCCACAAGAACCAGGCCGCCAACCGCAAGTCGGGTCTGGCGAAGCTGACCGCCGGCCTCTGAGCCGATGAGCCGCGCTCCGGCGCGCGCGTCGACGAGCCCCCCTCCCTCGCGGGACGGGGGCTCGTCGCGTTCCTGGGGGCCCTTCGGCCCGTTCAGCGGCCGGCGTGGACCCGGCCGCCCCGGCCCGTCTCGGCGCGGATGGTGACGATCCGGCGGACGGCGCGCTCGAGCGCGTAGTCGGCGCTCGCGGCGGCGCCCTTGACGTCCGCGTTGAGCTCGGCGGCCACCCCGATGGCCTGCTGGAGCCCGTCGATGCTCCAGCCGCGGGACTGGGTCTGGGCCTTCTTGACCTTCCACGGCGGCATCCTGAGGATCCGCGCGAGCTCGCCGGGGTTGGTCGAGCTCAACGAGGCGACACGGGCGGCGGTGCGGACGCCGTCGGCGATGGCGTCGGCGATGAGGACGTGCGCGACGCCGCGCTCGAGCGCCCAGCGGAGCATCTCGATGGACCCGGCGCGGTCGCCGAGCAGCACCCGCTCGGCGACGGTGAACCCGGTGACCTCGGCCTGGCCGTGGTGGAAGCGGGCGACCGCGTCGCCGTCGATGGTGCCGCCGAAGTCGGAGACGAGCTGGCTGGCCGCCGCGGACAGCCCCCGGAGGTCGGCGCCGATCGCGTCGACCAGCGCCTGGACGGCGTCGGCGGTGATCCGGCCACCGGCCGACCGCACCTCGTTGCGCACGAAGGCGGCCCGGTCGCCGGCCGAGGTGAGCTTGGGGCACTCGTCGAGGGCGGCGCCCGCCGCGGTGAAGGCCTTGACCAGCGCCTCGTTGCGCTTGCCGCCGAAGTGGACGACGACCAGCGTCAGGTCGGGGTCGGGATCCTTCGCGTAGCTGATCAGCGAGTCCGACAGGGCACCCGCGGCCTCCTGGACGCCGCTGACGACGACCAGCCGGTGCCCCCCGAACAGGGACGGCGCGAGGACGTCGGCGAGCTGGCCGATCGGCAGCCCGGCGGCGGCGAGCTCGTGCACCTCGGCGTCCTCGTGGCGGGAGAGGACGGCGGCGCGGACCGCGCCGACCGCACGGGCGCGCAGCAGCTCCTCCTCCCCCATGACCACCCGCAGGCGGGAGGTGGGTTCGACGGGATCGGCCGGCACCCCCGCATGGTGTCACGCGGGTCCGACGCTTCCCCGGGCGGCGACACCCCACGACTGCGCCGAGCCGACCACCGCCAGGTCGCCGTCCCGGTCGGTGCGCCGGACCTGCATGCCGGCCTGGGCGAGCCAGGTCAGCAGCTGAGGGGTGGGATGGCCGTAGGTGTTGTCCGCGCCCACCGAGATGAGGGCCAGCCGGGCGCCGCTGGCCGCGAGGAACTCCGGGTCGGCGTCGCCGCTGCCATGGTGCGGCACCTTGAGGACGTCGGCGCGCAGGTCGATCCCGGAGGAGAGGAGCCGCGCCTCGGCCTCGGCGCTGAGATCGCCGGTGAAGAGGACCCGCACGCCCCGGACGGTGACGCGGAGGACCATCGACAGGTCGTTCGGCTCCGCCGCGGCGGTGGCCCGGTCGGGCGCCGGCGCGAGGACCTCGATCGTCGCCGGGCCGACCGTGCGGCGGTCACCGGGGACCAGCACGGCCCGTTCGCCGCCGGTTCGGCGCACCAGTCTGTCGAGGTCGTCGTCCCGCTCGTCCGCCGGCGACAGCGTGCCCGTGGCCACGACGCCCACGTCCCGGCCGGCGAGGGCACCGACCAGGCCTCCCACGTGATCGGCGTCCAGGTGGGACAGCAGGACGAGCGGTAGTTCGTCGACACCCAGGCGGTCGAGACAGCGGTCGACGGCACCGACATCGGGTCCGGCGTCCACGAGGACCCCCTCTCCCGGACCGGTCGGGAGCAGCAGCGCGTCGCCCTGCCCGACGTCGCAGGCGATCGCCATCGAGCCCGGTGGCGGCCAGCCGCGCACGGTTTGTCTCAGCGGCCAGCCGACCGCGACGAGCCCGACGAGGGCAGCCAGGGCGAGCGGCCTCGTGCGGGGGAACCGCCACAGCACCCAGCCGGCGGCCAGCAGCAGGACGGTCAGCAGCACCGCACCTCGCGCGCCTGCCGGCCAGCCCGCCGCCCCGTCCGGCAGGGCGGCCGCCCGCTCGGCGACGCCCACCAGCCAGCGCGTCGGCCAGCCCGCCAGCCACACCAGGACGTCGGCGAGCCGGGGAACGAGCGGCGCGGCGATCGCGGCCGCGAGCCCGAGAACGGTCGCCACCGGGACGGCGGATGCGGCGAGCAGGTTGGCCGGCAGGGAGACGAGGCTGACCGTGCCCGACAGACCGGCGACGATCGGTGCGGTCACCAGACCCGCGGCGGCACTGACCGCCAGGGCATCGGCCAGGGGCGGCCAGCAGCCGCGGGTGCGCAACCGGCCCGACCAGGCCGGCGCGAGCAGCACGATGCCCCCGGTGGCGGCGACGGACAGCACGAAGCCGGGATCACCGGCCAGCGCCGGGTCGAGGAGGAGCAGCACGCAGACCGCACTGGCGAGCGCCGGCACAGCGGCACGCGGGCGCCCCGCGGCCAGGGCCACGAGCGTCACCGCACCCATGGCGGCAGCACGCACGACGCTCGGACTCGGCCGCGCCAGCACGACGAAGCCGATCAGCGCCAGTCCGGCCACGACCGCCTGCACGCGCCGGTCGACGGCTCGCCTGCGGAGCGGCCACAGCACGCCGGCCAGCATGATCGCGACGTTCGCGCCGGAGACGGCCGTCAGGTGCCCCAGCCCGGCCCGGCGAAAGTCCTCCTCGAGCACAGGGTCCATCCCACCGGTGTCGCCGACGACGAGGCCCGGGAGCAGACCCGCGGCCTGCGGCTCCAGGACGCGGTCCGCAGTCGAGCTCAGCCCCTCCCGCAGGCCGCTCGCCACTTCCTGCAGTGCGCTCGGCCGGCCGATCAGAGTGCGCGGGCCACGAGCGGAGAGGACGGCGACCACGTGGTCCCCCGACCGGGGCGGCGAGGCGGCCACGCGCACGCGGACGCGTTGCCCCGGCAGCAGGTCCCGCCACTCCTCCGCCGGCGCGAAGAGCAGCACGGCCGAGCTCAGCCGGTGGGTGGCGTCGCGATCGACGAGACCGGTCACCGTCGCGTCGGCGATCACGCGCGGGGGGCCGGCGCCCGTCAGCAGGTGCGGATCCCCGTCGATCTCCAGGACCACCACGACGGTCCGCTCCGCATCCGCGACCGGGCGCAGAGGCGAGTGCTCGCGCTCGAGACCCCGCGCCGTAGCGGTGCCGGCGGTGACGGCCAGGCCGGCGAGCACGGCCAGCGCCAGGGCCCACCGTGGGCGGCGCACCAGAAGCAGGCCGAGCCCCGCTGCGGCGAGGGCCACTGCCCCCAGGACGACGGGCGCAACCCGGGGGGCGACAAGGGAGACGCTCCACACCGTCGCGGCCAGCGGCACGAGCCGGAGGTCCACCCACGCCCAGCGGGACTCCTGCTGCGGCACCTCCCGGGTGCCCCTCATACGCCCACGAGCTCCGCGAGCTCGGCCGCGGTGGCCGGCCCGATGCCCGGCACGTCGTCCAGCTGGCCGACGCTGGTGAAAGGCCCCTCGCGCGTCCGGTGGTCGACGATCCGCTGGGCCAGCACCGGACCGATGCCGGGGAGCGCGTCCAGCTCGGCCACCCCGGCGGTGTTCAGGTCCAGCGGTCCCGCCGAGCCGGGCGCGGCGTCCGGCCCGGCGGCCGGAGCACCCGGCACACCGACGGTCACCTGCTCGCCGTCGGCCACCACGGCGGCCAGGTTCACCGACGCCGGGTCGGCCTCCGGCAGCAGCCCTCCGGCGGCCGCGAGCGCGTCGGCCACCCGGGCGCCCGTCGGCAGCGTGACCAGCCCCGGCCGGGCCACGAGTCCGACGACGGACACCACCACCGTGGGAGACGTGTCGCCGGCCTCGCCCACGGGGGGTGTCACCGGTGCGGACGAGACGGCGGTTCCCTCGGACCTGGTCTGCGGCACCTCGTCCACGGTCGGCCGGTTCAGCCAGGTCCATGCGACGAGGAGCAGGGCCGCCAGCAGTCCGACGAGCCAGAGCGCGCGGGCACCGGGGCGTCCGGGATCCCAGCGCACGGCCGTGCCGGGTGCGCGGTGGCGACCGATCCCCTCCGGCAGGCCCGGTCCCGCGTCGTCGGTACCGGGGTCATTCTCGTCGTCCTCGAGCGACCAGGCAGTTCCCTGGACCCCTGCGTCGACGAGGTCGCCGTCCCCGGGCTCGTCGTCCGGCAGCCAGCCGCCGCCCCGGTTCTGCTCAGCCAGGAGTGTCCGCAGGCGCGCGCGGATGACGTCGGCGTCGTCGGCGGAGCGGGAGGGAAGGCGCACCGACGGGACGCTAGGGAGCCGCCGCACCGCCGGGCGGGCTCGTCGCCCATCTGTGGACCCGGCTACCGCTTGTGGACGGCGACACGCATGGCCGGCCCGGAACGGCACACCCTCGCCGGCATGCGACTCACCACCGGCCGCACCTCAGTCGTCGTCCGCGTCCGAGAAGTCCTCGTCGGGCTCCTGCCAGAACGGCGCGATGACGATGCCGACCGCTCCCGGTCCGACGTGCGCGCCGATCGCGGCCCCGAGCTCGCTGACGTGCAGCTCCCGGAGGTTCGGCAGCCGCTCGCGCATCTCGCCCGCCAGGCGCTCCGCCTTCTCCTCTGCCGCGAGGTGGTGCACCGCCACCGACACCGGCCCGTCCCCCGCGGCCTCGACGGCGCGCTGCACGAGCTTGTTCATCGCGCGCGCCGTCGTCCGCACCTTCTCGAGCGGCACCACCTTGCCGTCCTGCATGTGCAGGACCGGCTTGACGGCGAGCGCCGACCCCAGGACCGCGGCGGCCGACCCGATCCGGCCTCCGCGGCGCAGGTGCTCCAAGGTGTCGACGACGAAGAACGTCCGCGTTCCGGCGGCGATCTCCCGGGCGGTCTGCGCGACGACGTCGGCGCCGGCCCCCGTGGCCGCCGACCGGGCCGCCGCGAGGACGGCGAACCCGGCACCCATGGCGGCCGACCGCGTGTCGACGACGGTGACGATGTGCTCGCCGACCTGCGACGCAGCCAGGCGGGCCGCGTCCCAGGTGCCGGAGAGCTCCGAGGACAGGTGGATCGAGACGACCCGCTCGGCGCCCTCGTCCAGGGCGCGCCGGTAGGCCGCGACGAAGTCGCCCGGAGTGGGCCGGGAGGTCGACACCGCCTGACCTCGGACCGCCAGCGCCCGTGCGACATCGTGGGGGCTGATGTCCCAGCCCTCGCGCCCCGACCGTCCGGCGAGTACGACGTAGAGCGGGACGTTGTAGATCCCGTAGCCCTCGAGGAGTTCGTCGGGCAGGTACGCCGACGAATCGGTGACGACGGCGACGGACACCACGGGAGGCTAGCCCGCCGGGTGCGGAGATCCGCGGGAGTGGAGCCGACCGGGCCGGTCAGAGGACCGCGTCGGCGTCCGTGGCAGGCGGGGGCGCGTCCTCCGGGGTGGCATCGCCGTCGGCCGGCGAGGGCACCGCCCGCAGCACCGGTCCGGGCGCGGGAGCCGCGTCGGCCGCGACGTCCGGCAGCTGGAGGACGGAGGCGTTGTGGCGGATCAGCCGCCAGCGGCCGCTCTGCGACACGAGTTCGGTCCACGCGCAGTTGCCGAGGGGGCCGAACATCCGGCGGTGGTCGGAACCCAGCCCGAGCAGCACCTCCGTCAGCCGGCCCGCCGTCCCGCCATGGGTGACGACGACGGCGACGCGCGCCTCCGGCAGGTCGACGAGGGCGGCCAGCGCGCGGTCGGCGACCGCCGAGGGGTCCTCGCCGCCGCGGCCGCGCACCGTGCGGCCGGCCATCCAGTCGGCGTACTGGTCGGGGAACCGCTCGCGTACCTCGGCGCGGGTGAGCCCCTCCCAGGAACCCATGCCGTGCTCGCGCAGCCGCTCGTCGAGCCGCAGCGGGACGCCGAGCAGGGCAGTGAGGGTCGCCGCCGTCTCCGCAGCCCGGCTCAGATCGCTGGAGACCACGACGGTGTCGTCCGGTGTCAGCCCGGCGGCGACGAGGTGGGGTGCGGCCAGGACGGCCTGGTTGCGGCCCTCCTCGTCCAGCGGCGGGTCCAGCTGTCCCTGGAAGCGCCCGGTGGCGTTCCACTCGGTGCGGCCGTGCCGCCACAGCACGAGCCGGGGAACCGCCAGCTCCGGCAGTCCTCCGCCGGTCACCGGCCGGTCGTCTCCTCGTCGGCGGCCCCGCCGCCCGGCGCGGCTGCCCCACGGGCGGCGCTGTCGGTGAAGGGGATGGTCGGGCAGTCCTTCCACAGTCGCTCGAGGGCGTAGTAGGCGCGCTCCTCGGCGTGCTGCACGTGCACGACGACGTCGACGAAGTCCAGCAGCACCCAGCGCGACTCGGCCACGCCTTCGCGCCGCACGGGCTTGATGCCGTGCTCGCGGAGCCGCTCCTCCACCTCGTCGACGATCGACTGCACCTGGCGCTCGTTGGGCGCGGACGCCAGCACGAAGGCGTCGGTGATGGCGAGCCGGTCGCTGACGTCGACGATCGAGACGTCGGTGGCGAGCTTGTCCGCGGCCGCCTGCGCGGCGAGCAGCGCGGTGTCCCGCGCCTCGGCCGAGGCGGTCATCGGGGTACCTCCTGGAGATCGGGTTCGGCGGGCGGAGGTTCGGGTTCGGTGCGCCGGAGACCGTCGGCGGACGCCCGCCGCGGCACCTCGCGGTAGAGGGCACGCTTCTCGATGTACTGCACCACGCCGTCGGGCACGAGGTACCAGACGGGCATGCCCCGGGCCACGCGGTCGCGGCAGTCGGTCGAGCTGATCGCCAGCGCCGGCACCTCCACCAGGCTCACCACGCCGTCGGGCAGGTGCGAGTCGGCGAGGTGGAAACCGGGCCGGGTCACGCCGATGAAGTGCGCCAGGTCGAACAGCTGCTGGTTGTCGCGCCAGCTCACGATCTGGGCGAGGGCATCGGCGCCGGTGATGAAGAACAGCTCGGCGTCCGGCCGGAGCTGACGCAGGTCGGTAAGGGTGTCGATCGTGTACGTCGGGCCGCCACGGTCGATGTCGACCCGGCTCACCGAGAAGCGGGGGTTGGACGCGGTGGCGATGACCGTCATCAGGTAGCGGTCCTCCGCCGGGCTGACCGCGCGCTCGGTCTTCTGCCACGGCTGACCGGTCGGCACGAAGACGACCTCGTCGAGACCGAAGAGGCCGGCGACCTCGCTGGCGGCGACGAGGTGGCCGTGATGGATGGGATCGAACGTCCCACCCATGATCCCGACCCGCCCACCTGCCACCGAGCGAGCCTATCCGGGCCCACCGGAGCCGGCCCCGGGAGGGACCGGCTCCGGCTGACGAGTCCGGCACCCGAAAGGTGCGGCGGATCGCTGCGACCGGCTCCCCCGTGCAGCCGGTCGTAGGCCTGCCCGTGCCGTCGGCGATGACGGCGCCGGGGGTGCGGAGGGGAACTCCGGCACCGCGCTGGACAACGGGTGAGCCGGGGATCGGTTACGGCCGGACTCGGATCCCATCGGCTCCCGGGCGTGTCGCTGCCCACGTCCTCACCGGAGGTCGACAAGTCCCCTGGTCGACGAGGAGACAGGTCGACGTCAGAGGGTGGTGACGAACTCCGACAGCTGGGCGGCGTTGCGGCACTCGACCATGTCGATGACCTCGCCGTACCGGTTCGCGGCGGAGTCGCCGCTCCCCCACAGCCGCTGCGGCTCGGGGTTGAGCCAGTGCGCCGACCGCGATCGGCGCACCAGGTCGGCGAGCACGGGCAGACCCGGCGGCCGGTAGTTGGTGCGGCCGTCACCCAGGACGAGGAGCGACGTCTTCGGCCCGACTGCGGACGCCCACCGGTCGGCGAACACCTCGAAGGCCGTGCCGTAGTCGCTGTGCCCGTCGAAGCCGACGACGTCGGCCTCCCGCCCGATCCGCGCCACCGCGTCCACGACGTCGGCGCCCGGCCGGAAGAACCGGGTGACCTCGTCGGTGGTGTCGACGAACGCGAACGCGCGCACGCCGGTGAAGTGCTCGCGCAGCGCCTGGGTCAGCATCAGGGTGAAGTGGCTGAAGCCGGCCACCGATCCGCTGACGTCGCACAGGACGACCAGCTCCGGCTTGTGCACCTTGCGCGGCCGGTGGTGGGTCACCACCGGGACCCCCCCGGTCCCCAGCGAGGCGCGGACCGTCTTGCGGAAGTCCAGCCGGCCCTCGCGGCCGAGCCGGCGCCGCGCCGACAGCCGGACGGCGAGCCGACGGGCCAGGGGCGCCACGGCCCGCCGCAGCTCGGCCAGGTCCGAGGACTGCGCGCGCAGGAAGTCCACCTGGTCGGCGAGCGGCCGGATCGCGCTCTTCGCGATCTTGTCCCGGCCCTTCTCCGCCGCCGTCCGTCGCCGGACCTCGGCCTCGATGGCAGCGCGGAAGGCGGTCAGCCGCTCGCGGACGGTCTGCCGGGCCACCTGCTCGGCCAGCCCGCCGCGGTCGCGCTCGGCGAGGAGCCCGGCCAGCAGCTGGGAGACGAGGGTGTCCGGCGAGAGCGCACGAAGCACGCGGTAGCTGAAGAACGACTGCCCCGACGGCGACGGCTGACCCCGCCCGAGCAACTCGACCGCCTGGCGCGCGAACCGGCGCAGCGCCTCCTCGTCGCCGTCCAACAGCAGTTGCAGGAGCTGCGCTCGCAACAGCTCCGACAGGTCGGCGTCGTCAGAACCGGGCAGGTCGAGGGTCGACTCCCCCGTCTCACCCTCGTCGTCGGTGTCCTCCTCGTCCGACGGTGGTGCAGGCCGGTCGGACAGCGGCCACCACAGGCCGAACAGCACGTCGTAGGTGGGCCGCTGGGCGGCCCGCTGCAACAGCACGGCGGCGAGGCCGTGGCGGAGCTGCTGGCGGTCGAGCAGGTCGACGACCGTGAGGATCTCCGCGGCGTCCACGGCCTGGCTGATCCCGACCGGGATGCCGGCGTCCCGCACCGCCCGGACGAAGCCGTCCAGGTGCCCGGCCAGCCCGCCGGGTTCGGTCGAGGAGAAGCGGGCCGGGGCGCTCATCAGTTCAGCCGGAGCTCGGCCGCGGCACGCACCTGGTCGCTGGCGTGCTTGAGCACCACGCCGAGGGTGGACCGCATCGCCGACTCGTCCAGGGTGTCGAGACCCAGTTCGAGGAGCGTGTGCGCCCAGTCGAGGGTCTCGGAGATGGACGGCGACTTCTTCAGCTCCAGCGCGCGCAGCGCCCGCACGGTGCGGACCAACTGCTCGGCCAGCCCCGGCGCCAGGTCGGGCACCCGCGACAGCACGATCTCGCGCTCGCGCTCGGCCGACGGGTAGTCCAGTGCCAGGTAGAGGCAGCGACGCTTCAGCGCCTCGGACAGCTCCCGGGTCGCGTTCGACGTGAGCACCACCATCGGCCGGCGATCGGCCGTGATCGTGCCCAGCTCGGGGATCGTCACCTGGAAGTCCGAGAGCACCTCGAGCAGCAGGCCCTCGACCTCGACGTCGGCCTTGTCGGTCTCGTCGATGAGCAGCACGGTCGGCTCGGTCCGCCGGATCGCGGTGAGCAGCGGGCGGGAGAGCAGAAACTCCTCGCCGAAGATGTCGTCGTGGACGGTGTTCCAGTCCCCGCCGTCGGTTCCCTGTGACGCCTGGATGCGCAGCAGCTGCTTCTTGTAGTTCCACTCGTACAGCGCCCGCGCCTCGTCGAGGCCCTCGTAGCACTGCAGCCGGATCAGCTCCGAGCCCGTCGCCGTCGCCAGCGCCTTCGCCAGCTCCGTCTTCCCGGTGCCGGCCGGGCCCTCGACGAGCAGCGGCTTGCCGAGCCGGTCGGCGAGGAAGACGGTCGTCGCGATCTGGGCATCGGGCAGGTAACCGGCGCTCGAGAGCCGCTTGCTGACGTCCGCGACCGAGGAGAACTGAGGGAACTGGGTCTGGGGGCGCGGCAATTCGGCTCCTGGGATCAGCGGGTGTGGCCGGAACCGGTCACGACGTAGGTCGTCGAGGTCAGCTCCGGGAGGCCCAGGGGACCCCGGGCGTGCAGCTTCTGGGTCGAGATGCCGATCTCGGCGCCGAACCCGAGCTCGCCCCCGTCGGTGAACCGCGTGGAGGCGTTGACCAGCACGGCGGCGGCGTCCACCCCGGCCACGAAGTCGGCGATCGCGGTCGCGGAGTCGGCGACGATCGCCTCGCTGTGCCCGCTGCCCCACGACGCGATGTGGTCGACGGCGGCCGGCAGGTCGTCGACGACGCGCACGGCCATGTCCATCGACAGGTACTCCGTCGCCCAGTCCTCGTCCGTCGCCGGGATTACCGAGGAGTGCGCCGCCTGCGCCGAGGAATCCCCGTGCAGCGTCACGCCCGCGTCCGCGAGCGCCCCGAGCAGCCGCGGCAGGAACGCGACGTCGCGGTGCACGAGCAGCGTCTCCGCGGAGTTGCAGACGCTGACCCGGTGGGTCTTGGAGTTCAGCACGATGGCCTCGGCCATCGCCGCGTCGGCGGAGGCGTCGACGTAGACGTGGCAGTTGCCGACGCCGGTCTCGATGACGGGCACCGTGGACTCGCGGACGACGCGCTCGATGAGCGAGGCCCCACCGCGCGGGATGACGACGTCGACCATGCCGCGGGCGTTGAGCAGCTCCCCGACCGACGCCCGGTCGGCGGGCAGCAGCTCGACGAAGCCCTCGGGCAGCCCGGCCTTGGTCCCGGCCTCGATCAGGACGGCGACCAGCGCGGTGTTGGTGCGGAAGGCCGAGGCAGAACCGCGCAGCAGCGCCGCGTTGCCGCTCTTGAGGCACAGCCCGGCGGCGTCGACGGTCACGTTCGGGCGGGCCTCGTAGACGATCCCGACCACCCCGAGGGGCACCCGCACCTGGCGGAGCTGCAGCCCGTTCGGCAGCCGGGAGCCGCGGACGACGTCCCCGACGGGGTCTGGCAGCGCGACGAGCTCGCGCAGGGCACCGGCCACGCCGGCGACCCGGCCGGCGTCCAGGCGCAGCCGGTCCAGGATCGATTCCGGCGTTCCGTCGGCGCGCGCGGCCCCGACGTCGGCGGCGTTGGCGGCGAGCACCTCGTCGGTGCGCTCGACCAGCGCCTCGGCCATCGCCGTCAGGGCGGCGTCCTTGGTCTCGGTGGGAAGGGTGCGCAGCACCCGGGCGGCCGCCCGCGCGCGCAGCGCGGCGGCACCGATCAGCGGCAGCTCGGCGGACACGGGAGAAGGGTACGCGGGCCGAACCCAGGGTCGGCGTGGGAGAAGTCAGCGGGAACGCAGGGCACGCAGTGCGGTCTTGCGGGCCTCGCCGGTCAGCCGGTCGAGGAAGACCTTGCCGTCGAGGTGGTCGACCTCGTGCTGCAGGCAGCGGGCCATGAGTCCCTCGCCCTCCAGCCGCAGCGGCTTGCCGTCGACGTCGAAGCCCTCGACGACCGCGTGCATCGCCCGCACGGTCGGCGCCCAGATGCCCGGTACGGACAGGCAGCCCTCGTCGCCGTCCTGGATCTCCTCCGACAGCTCGACGATCGTCGGGTTCACCATGTGCCCGATCTCGCCGTCGATGTTGTAGGAGAACGCGCGGACGCTGACGCCGATCTGCGGGGCGGCCAGTCCGGCCCGGCCGGGGTGGTCGACGGTCTCGACGAGGTCCTTCACGAGGCTGGCCAGCCAGGCGTCGAACTTCTTGACCTCGTCGGCCGGGGTGCGCAGGACCGGGTCACCGAGCTCGCGGATGGGACGGATCGTCACGCGCGGCAGTCTCTCAGGCGCCCGTCCGGCGCCCGACCAGCACCATCTCGTCGCGGTGCACGACCTCCCGGCGGTGCTCCGGCGCCAGGTCCCCGGTCTTGCGGCCGAGCAGGCCCGGCATCTCGCGGGCGTCGTACGCCACCAGCCCGCGCGCGACCACCACGCCGTCGGGGCCGACGAGCTCGACCGGGTCGTCGGCCAGGAAGTCACCGGCGAGCCCGGTGATGCCGGCAGCCAGCAGCGAGGCGTGCCGCTCCAGCACCGCGCG
>NZ_SPQM01000095.1 GCF_004570345.1 Blastococcus sp. CT_GayMR20
CGCGGCGGTCGTCGAGGAGCTGGCGGCCGGGCACGACGGCGAGCTCGTCGGCGTGGGGGTCGGCGCGGCCGGCTGGTTCGACCGGACGGGTGACACGGTGCTGTTCAGTCCCCACCTGGCCTGGCGGAACTCGACGCTGCGCAAGGACCTGGCCGCCCGCCTGCAGCGACCGCTCTGGGTGGGCAACGACGCGGACGCCGCCGCCTGGGCCGAATACCGCTACGGCGCTGCCCGCGGCGCGGACCTGGCGCTGATGATCACCCTGGGCACCGGAATCGGCGGCGGGATCGTCCTGGACGGCCGGTTGCGGCGCGGCTCGCACGGCGTGGCGGGGGAGTGGGGGCACATGCGCGTCGTCCCCGACGGCCGGCTCTGCGCCTGCGGCAACCGCGGCTGCTGGGAGCAGTACGCCAGCGGGACGGCGCTCGGCCAGACCGCCCGGGAGGTCGCGCGCACGTCACCGGCAGCGGCCGCGCGGCTGCTGGAGCGCGTCGACTGCGAGCCCGACCGGCTCACCGGCGAGCACGTCGCGCAGGCCGCGGCGGACGGCGACCCGCTGGCGCTGGAGCTGGTGACCGACGTCGGCGTCTGGCTCGGCCAGGGGATCGCCGACCTCGCCGCCGTCCTCGACCCGGAGGTCGTCGTGATCGGCGGCGGCGTCAGCAAGCTGGGCGAGATGGTGCTGGGCCCGGCCCGCACCCGGCTGGAGCGGGCGCTGCCCGGACGTGGCTTCCGCCCCGGGCCACGCGTCGTCGTCGCCGAGCTCGGGCCCCGGGCCGGGCTCGTCGGTGCCGCCGACCTCGTCCGCCTCGCCGTCAGCGAGCAGAAGGACCCCGTCCCCCTGACCCCTCGCTAGCTCGGGGCGAGCCTCCGGACGGGGCCCTACTCGGGGGCGAGCTCGCGGGCGAGCTGCTCGAGGAACAGGCCGATGTCGGTGATGATCCCCATCGCCTGGGCGCTGCCCCGGTCGGCCAGCTTGGTGACGGTCGCCGGGTTGATGTCGACCGACACCAGCGGGATCGAGGCGGGGAGGATGTTCCCCGTCGCGATCGAGTGCAGCATCGTCGCGACCATGATGGCGAAGCCGACGTCCGGGAGCTCCGCCCGCATGGCGCGCTGGCCCTCGATGACGTCGGTGTGGACGTCCGGCAGCGGGCCGTCGTCGCGCACGGAACCGACCAGCACGAACGGCTTCCCGGCCTCGACCATCGCGTGCATGACCCCGCCCGTGAGCACACCCTTCTCCACCGCGGCCCGGATCGAGCCGGCGGCGCGGATCGTGTTGATCGCCCTGATGTGGTGCTCGTGCCCGTGCGGCACCCCCGACCCCTTGGCCAGGTCCACGCCGAGGGAGGTGCCGAAGAGGGCCGACTCGATGTCGTGGGTGGCGAGGGCGTTGCCGGCGAAGAGGACGTCGACGTAACCGGCGCGCACCAGACGCACCATCGCCGGGGCGGCCCCGGTGTGCACGACCGCCGGGCCGCCGACCCACAGGATCCGCTTGCCGGCCGCCTTCACGTCGCGCATGCGATCGGCGATCTGGCGGACGAGCAGCGCCTGCGGCTTCTCGCTGGACACCGCCGACGACATGAAGCCGAAGTCGTCCTCCTCGCCCCGCGGGGCCTGCGCCGGGAGCTCGACCCGCACGCCGTGGGCGCCGCAGACGACCGCGTCCCCGGCCCGCACGTCGCTGACCGGGACGGTGCGGACGACGGTTCCGCCGTCCTCGTCGGTGACGACGAGCCCGCAGTCCATCTCCGGCTGGCGGACCCGGATCCAGTCGCGGTCGAGGCGGACCAGGGTCTCCAGGTTGGTCGTCGAGTAGAAGTCGTCGGGGAAGACCCCGTCGGAGGGCGCGGGCCGCGTCAGCGCGGTCCCGGGATCGACCGGGTTGGCGCCGTGGACCTGGACGCGCATGAGGATCCGGTCGAGCAGTTCCGCCTCGTGGGCGCTGATCTCCACCAGCGCCCGCGACTCGTCCAGGTGCTGCCGCCCGAGGTCCAGCTTGTCGATCCGGTAGTCGCCGCCGTACTCGAGGACGTCGTCCAGGATGCGGGCGAGGATGCCGGTGTCCATCAGGTGGCCGGTCACGGTGACGGTCGCGGAGTGCGCAGCGGTGCTCACCCGCCGAACGGTAGAGGAGCGACTCATGGGCTTCGACGCAGATGGGGACGGCACCTGGCCGCGGTGTCGTCCGGAGGACGACGCTGTCATCGTGCTCGAACTCTTCGCCGGTCTCCCGGTGACCGACTACCGGCGCGCCGTCGCCTGGTACGAGAAGCTGCTCGGCGCGGCGCCGAGCTTCCTGCCGAACGACGTCGAGGCGGTCTGGGAGATCGCCGAGAACCGGTACCTCTTCATCGAGGTGCGACCCGACCACGCCGGCCACGCGATGCACACCATCTTCGCGTCGGACTTCGACACGCGGGTCCAGGAGATCGCCGACCGGGGAGTCGAGCCGGCCGACCGGGAGACCTACGCCAACGGCGTCCGGAAGTGGACCTACCGGGACCCCGACGGCAACGAGATCGGCTTCGGCGGGGCGCCGCTCTGACGGAGTGACTCAGACGACCGCGCCGTCGTCCCCGTCGTCGTCGGACCGGTCGCGCATCCGCGAGACCAGCATCGCGGCGCCACCGGCGATCGCCACGACGCCGAGGACCAGCCCGACGTCCGCGGACAGCCGCAGCAGGCCGGGCGACGCGACGAGGAGGATGCCCGCGACGACGAGCAGCACCGCGTAGAGCGAGGCGGGGGACGGCGCGGGCAGCGGCGGCGGGGGCGGCGGCTCGAAGTGCTCGTCCGGCAGGTCCAGGATCGCCGTCTCGTGCGGTGCCGGCGGCCTCGCCTCCGCAGGTTCGTCGTCGACGACGGCCCGTCCGTGCTCGGCCTCGAAGGCCGACACGATCCGCGCCCACTCGGCGTCCTCGTCGATCTCCCGGCGGACGGCGGCCGGCTCCGGGAGCGGGGCCGGTGAGGGGCCGTCCGCGCCCGGTCGGGGGGTGTGCTCGTCGACGACGGCGCGGGCCTCCGCGCGCCGGGACCGGTCGACGAACAGGCGGTCCGTCGGCGGGCTCGGGAGGAAGACGGTGCGGGTGTAGGGGCCGACGTCCGACGACGGCTCCAGGTAGGCGGCGATGCCGACGGCGTGCAGCAGGTCGAGCAGGTGCTCGCCGATGCGGGGGTCGACGTCGCGCAGCGGGCTCCAGAGCGTGGCGTCGAGCCCGTTGTCCAGGCGCCCGCGTCCCCGCCGCGGGGTCATCGCGTCCCCGCGGGGGGCGTCCCGGTGTCGGCCGGGACGCGCTCGCGGATCCAGTCCACCGAGCCCTTGAAGATCAGCGGGGCGTCGTTGTCGAGCGTCGCCACGTGGTAGCTGTCGCGGAGCACGACCTCGGTGGTGTCGGTGCTGGAGACCCCGTCGAGGACCACCTGGCTGTTGATCGGCTCCACGACGTGGTCCTCGGCGCTGTGGAAGACGATCACCGGCACGGTCACCTTGGGCAGGTCGGCGCGGGTGAGCGCCCACAGCGAGCGCAGTTGCAGCATCGCCCGGGTCGGCAGCTTCGGGTAGGCGAGCTCGGTGACGCCCGGCTTCTTGATGTCGCTCGCGATGGGCGCCCAGCTGCCGGTGATCTTCGCGACCAGCGGCAGCAGCTTGGCGTCGACCCGCTGGGTGAGCAGCGCCGGGTTCACGAGCAGCAGTCCGGCGACGTCGTCCGGGCGCCTCTCGGCCAGCCGGATCGACAGCGTGCCGCCCATCGACAGGCCCGCGACGAAGACGCGGTCGCAGTCGGCGGCGAGCGCGTCGAAAGCGTCGTCCACCGCCGTCGTCCACTGGTCGTGGGTGCTGCCGTTGCAGTCCTGCCACCGGGTGCCGTGCCCGGGCAGCAAGGGGCAGCGGACGGCGAAGCCCGCCGCGGCGAGGTGCTCGCCCCACGGGAGCATGCTCATGGGCGTGCCGGTGAACCCGTGCACGAGCAGGACGCCGGTCCGCCCCTCGGGGCCGTCGCCGCCCGGGAAGGCGAACGGCTCGGCGCCGGGCATCACGTCGTTCGGCACGGTCGGTCCAGCCACGGGGGGTCCTCCTCGGCGTCCGGCGGCGGGGCCGTCCGGCAGAGCGGGTGTCGGGTAGCTCACTCATGGCGGCCGATTGTGATTCGGACGCCGGGCTCCTTAGTCTGGCAGCTCACGAGGGAGGCGTGTTGTTCTACTGGTTCCTCAAGTTCGTCGCGATCGGCCCCGTGGTCCACGCCGTCTTCCGCCCCCGTGCCGAGGGCACGGAGAACGTGCCGGCCGCGGGTCCGGCGATCCTGGCGAGCAACCACCTCTCCGCAGCGGACTGGATCTTCATGCCGCTGATGCTCAAGCGACGCGTCACCTTCCTCGCCAAGGCCGAGTACTTCACCGGCAAGGGCGTCAAGGGCGCCCTGCGGCGGGCCTTCTTCACCGGCGCCGGCCAGGTGCCCATCGACCGGTCGAGCGCCTCGGCCGCCGAGAACGCGATCCAGACCGGCCTCCGGATCCTGCGCGAGGGCAAGCTCCTCGGCATCTACCCGGAGGGCACGCGCTCCCCGGACGGCCGCCTGTTCCGCGGCAAGACCGGCGTGGCGCGCACGGCGCTGGAGACCGGCGCGCCCGTCGTGCCGGTCGCCATGGTCTACAGCAAGAAGAAGCTGCCGTTCGGCAGGTCGATCACCCGGGTGCGCGTCCGTTTCGGCAAGCCGTTGGACTTCTCGCGGTACGAGGGGCTCTCGGGTGACCGCTTCGTGGAGCGGTCGATCACCGACGAGATCATGTACGAGATCATGACGCTGTCCGGCCAGGAGTACGTCGACGTCTACGGCAGCACCGTGAAGAAGTCGATGGACGCGACCGGCGCGAGCGCCCCGGAGGTCGTCTCCCGGCTGCAGCCGCCCATCGAAGAGGCGGGCGACCGGCTCCCCGACACCCTGGCCGGCTGAACTACCGCGCGACGAGGCGGTCCAGCACGTCGCGGAGCAGCTCCAGCAGCTCCTCCCGGGTCATCGTCGGTTCCTGCACCCACTGCCCGACGAGGTCCTCGGTGAAGGCGAACCAGGCGAGCACCAGCTGCCGTCGCAGGGCGTCGTCCGGCAGCTCGAGCGCCGCCAGGGCCACGTCGACGAGGCGGGCGCGCGTCTCCTCGTAGACCTCCGACACCCACGGATCGCCGCCTGCCGCACCCCGCACGAAGGCCAGGTGGGTCTCGCGGAACGTCTCCACCCACCCGACGTAGCGGTCGAGCATCCCGGCGACCAGTTCGTCCGGCGGCGTCCCGGGTCGGGGGAGGAGGTGCTCCCACAGGAGGTCGGCCGCGGCGCGGGTGACTGCGGTGTAGTACTCGCGCTTGGTGGCGAAGTAGTGGAACAGCAGGCTGCGGCTGATCCCGGCGCGCCGCGCCACCTCGTCGATGGTCAGCTCCTGCACCGGCGTGGTGGGGAGGAGCTCCAGGCCGATCTGCACCAGCTGGGCCCGCCGGTCGCCGGCCGTCCGCCGCAGGCGGGGCGGGTCGGGAACGGAGGACCGCTCCGACGGCAGGTTCATCGGCGGGAGCGCCCCCTCACGCGGCGGCGCGGTCGGCCGCCGCCTCGGCGAGCAGTCGCTCGATGGCGTCGACGACGTGCTGCGGCCGCTCCTGGGTCAGCATGTGCCCGGTGCGCTCGATGATGTGCAGCCGGGCGCCCGGCAGGGCCTCGGCCAGCTGGTGGCTGTGCCGCTCCGGGGTCAGCTGGTCGCTGTCGCCGACGAAGATCTCGACCGGCACGCGGGTGAGCGCCGTGAGGTCCTCCCGCTTCTCGTGCTCCTCGAGAGCGGGCATGAAGGCGATGAAGGAGCGGACGGTCGAGGCGTGCATGATCTCCGCCCCCGCCAGCACCATCTCCGCGGTGGCGTCCTCGCCGTACAGCAGGTCCCGCACCAGCTTCTGGTGGCGCGGGTGGGTCGGCGGCAGCAGCTGGCGCACCCGCTCCACGACCCGGGCACCGGCCAGGGCGGTGTTCAGGACGCCCGGGCTCAGCCTGGCCATCCGGCCCGCGGCGGTGCGCGGGTCGGAGGTCAGGTCACCGGCCGAGGTGGACACGAGGACGACGCCCCGCACGCGGGTCCCGAACAACTCCGGCCGCGCTGCACCCAGCGCCATGATCGTCATGCCGCCCATCGAGTGACCGCCGAGCACCACCGGACCCGTCGGCGCCAGCCGGTCCAGTACCTCGGCGAGGTCGTGCCCGAGCTGGTCGATGGTGATGTCGCTGTCACCCCACGTCGAGCGGCCGTGCCCGCGCTGGTCGTAGCGGATCACCCGCAGCCCGCCCGCCGCGACGCGGGGCGCCAGCAGCTCGCCGACGTCGTCCCAGGCCGCCTGGGCCAGCGTCCAGCCGTGCGCGAGCACGAGCGTGGCCGGGGCGTCGTCCGGGCCGTCGACGACGGCGTGCAGCTGCGCGCCGTCCGGCGTGGTGACGGCGGCGACCCGGCGCCAGATCGTCTGCGCCGGGCCGGTCATGCCGCCACCTCCGGCTGCTCGGAGGGAGCACCGGCGGGGATGCCGACGTAGTTCTCCCGGTCGAGCTTCTTCGTCAGCCTGCGGAACCGGAAGGTGAAGTCGGGCCACAGCGTGGTGTTGTGCCCGTGCTGGTCGAGGTACCAGCTGGCGCAGCCACCGGCGAGCCAGACGGTGCCCCTCGACTTCTCGGCGATCAGGTCGCGGTAGGCCTGCTGCGCCTCCGGGGTCGTCTCGAGCACCTCGAGTCCCTCGGCGTCCATCGTCTTCAGGGCGTCGTCCACGTAGGAGACCTGCGACTCGATCATGTAGACCATCGACGTGTGGCCGACCCCGACGTTGGGGCCCACCAGCAGGAACAGGTTCGGGAAGCCGGCGACGGTCGCGCTGCGGTTGCTGACCATGCCGTCGGACCAGACGTCGGCCAGGCTGCGCCCGTCGCGGCCGCAGATCTTCTGCGCGATCGGCAGATCCGTCACGTGGAAGCCGGTGGCCAGCACGATGGTGTCGGTGGGCCGCTCGACGCCGTCCCCGGCGACGATCGAGTGCTCGCGCACCTCCGCGATCCCGGCGGTGACGAGCTCGGCGTTGGGCGCGGCGACGGCGGGGAAGTAGTCGTTGCTGATCAGGATGCGCTTGCAGCCGATCGTGTAGTCGGGGGTCAACGCGGCGCGGAGCTTGGGGTCGCGCACCTGGCGGTGCAGGTGCGCGCGGGCGAGCGTGCCGACCGGCTTGAGGAAGGCCCGGTTCTTGGCCATGCCGATCACCAGGAACTCGCGGAACAGGTAGAGCATCGCCCGGACACCCCGCTGCAGGCCGGGGACGAAGCGGTAGAGCCGCTGCATCCAGGGCTTCACCGGGTGGTCGGTGCGCGGGACGACCCAGGCCGGGGTGCGCTGGTAGACGGCGATGCTCTCGACCACGGGCTGGACGGCCGGAACGACCTGGACGGCCGAGGCGCCCGTGCCGATGACCGCCACGCGCTCGCCGGCGAGGTCGTGGTCGTGGTCCCAGCGCGCGGAGTGCACGACCGTGCCGGCGAAGGTGTCCAGGCCCGGGATGTCGGGGTAGGTCGGGTCGGCCAGGGCGCCGGCGGCGGAGACGAGGACGCGGCTGCGGAAGGTGCCGGCCGAGGTGGTGACGGTCCAGCGGCGTGCGGCGTCGTCCCAGCGGGCGGAGGTGACGTCGGCGCCGAAGGCGCAGTGCGGGCGGACGCCGAACCGGTCGGCGGTGTCCTGCAGGTAGGCCTGGATCTCCGGCTGCTCGGAGTAGGAGCGCGGCCAGTGCGGGTTCCGGTGGAAGGAGAACGAGTACAGGTTGGACTGCACGTCGCAGGCGGCGCCGGGATAGGTGTTGTCGCGCCAGGTGCCGCCGACGTCGTTCCCCCTCTCGAGGACGACGAAGTCGGTCTCGCCGCGCCGGCGCAGCGCGATGGCCATGCAGAGGCCCGCGAAGCCCGACCCGATGATCGCCACGCCGACCTCGCGGACAGGCCCCGGGGGAGCGGACTGGGTCTCGAGCGTGCTGGTCACCGATCGGCTCCTTCGCTGATCCGGATGGATCCGTTCCGCTTGCTGAGCAACGCTCAACAAGCTACAACCGGTGCGAGAGGCGCTCTATTCGGGCGCCCGGAACCGAGGAGCACCCATGGCGAACCTTCGTCGGCAGCGCGTCCGCACGCCCCTGGCCGGCAAGGCCGTCCTGATCACCGGCGCGGCCCGGGGGATCGGCGCCGAGCTCGCCCGCAAGGCGGCGGCCCGCGGCGCCCGCGTGGCCCTGGTCGGCCTCGAGCCCGAGCAGGTGGCGGCGGTGGCCGACGAGCTGGGCCCGGAGCACCTCTGGGTCGAGGCCGACGTCACCGACGCCGATGCGCTCGCTGCCGCCGTGCAGCGCACGGTCGACACCTTCGGCGGGGTGGACGTCGTCGTGGCCAACGCCGGCATCGCGCCGCTGACCACGGTCATGACCTCGTCCGCGCACGCCCTGTCGCGGACGATCGAGGTGAACCTGATCGGCGCGATGCTCACCGCCCACGCCGCGCTGCCCGAGGTGGCCAGGCGCAAGGGGCACGTGCTGCTGATCAGCTCGGCGGCGGCGTTCACCGTGCTGCCGGGGATGAGCGCCTACTGCGCGGCCAAGGCCGGCGTCGAGCGGTTCGGCGACGCGCTGCGCCTCGAGGTCGCCTACCGCGGGGTCACCGTGGCGAGTGCGCACCCCACCTGGATCGACACCGACATGGTCCGCGACACCGAGGCCGCACTGCCGACGTTCGCCGAGACGCGCAAGCAGCTCCCCGGCCCGCTGGGCGCCTACACGTCGGTGGAGGCCTGTGCCGAGGCGCTGGTGGAGAACCTGGAGACCCGCGGACGGCGGGTGTTCGTGCCCCGCTCGGTCGGCACGGTGGCCGCGCTGCGGCAGCTCGTCACCGGCGTCGTCGCGGAGAAGCTGGCGATGGCCGTGTCGGCGAAGAAGGTGCCGCAGCTCGAGCGCGACATCGCCGCGCTGAACGGCCAGGAATTCGGCCGCAACTCCGTCGGGGCGCGGACGACGAACAAGCCCGCCGCCTGAGGTCCTTCTCCTAGCTCGTCCATCTGCCGGCGCGGGGGAGGGCCGCGCGCCAGCGGGCGTGGCGGCCGTCGTCCCGCAGTCCCTCCTCGGGCTCGAACCGGCGGTCCAGGGCCCACGTCTGCGCCAGCTCGTCGGTGCTGCCCCACACGCCGGTGCCGAGGCCGGCCAGGAAGGCCGCGCCCAGCGCGGTGGTCTCGGTGACCTGCGGACGACGGACCGGCACGCCCAGCTGATCGGCCTGCAGCTGCATCAAGAGATCGTTCGCGCTGGCGCCGCCGTCGGCCGACAGCTCGTTCACGGTCAGCCCGGCCTCCTCGACCATCACGTCGACGACGTCACGCACCTCGAACGCGATCGCCTCGAGGGTGGCGCGGGCGAGGTGGGCCCGCGTCGTGCCGCGGGTGATGCCGACGATGGCGCCGCGGGCGTGCGGGTCCCAGTGCGGGGCGCCCATCCCGGTGAGCGCGGGCACGAAGACGACGTCCCCGGAATCGGGGACCGTCCGCGCCAGCCCCTCGATCTCGTTCGCCGAGTCGATCAGGCCGAGGCCGTCGCGCAGCCACTGCACCGCGGCCCCGGTCACGAAGATCGAGCCCTCGAGGGCGTGGACGAGGCCGTCCCCGAGGTCCCAGGCGACCGTCGTCAGCAGGCCGGCGTCCGAGCGGACCGGCGTGGAACCGGTGTTGGTGAGCACGAACGAGCCCGTGCCGTAGGTGCACTTGCTGTCGCCGGGGGAGTAGCAGGCCTGCCCGAACAGCGCCGCCTGCTGGTCGCCCGCGATGCCGGCCACGGGCAGCGAGAGCCCGAGGAACGAATCGGGGTCGGTGGTGCCGACCACGCCCGAGCTCGGCACGACCTCCGGCAGCGCCGACCGTGGGACGTCGAACAGGTCGCACAGCTCGTCGGACCAGGCGCCCTTCTCGAGGTCGTAGAGCAGCGTGCGGCTGGCGTTGCTCGGGTCGGTGACGTGCGCCTGCCCGCCGGTCAGCCGGGCGACCACGTACGAGTCCACCGTGCCCAGGGCCAGCGCGCCGTCGCGGACGCCGGACCACACCCGCGGTTCCTCCGACGCGAGCCAGGCAAACTTCGTGCCGGTGAAGTACGGGTCGAGCCGCAGGCCGGTGAGCTGCGAGACGCGCTCCTCCTCACTCCGCAGCCGGTCGCAGATGCCGGTGGTCCGCCGGTCCTGCCAGACGATCGCCGGCCGCGGGGCGCGCAGGGTCCGCCGGTCCCACACGACGGCGGTTTCCCGCTGGTCGGTGATCCCGACGCAGGTGGGTTCCGTCTCGGTGGCGGCCAGGGCCTCGCGGCAGGCCGCGACGGTCGCCGTCCAGATGTCGTCGGGCTCGTGCTCGACCCAGCCGGGTCGCGGGAAGAGCTGCGCGAACTCGCGGTAGCCGCGGGCCAGGACGTCGCCGTCCTCGCCCACGACCAGCGCGGTCACCCCGGTCGTACCTGCGTCGATGGCGAGGACGGGCATGAGGGGGAACCTAATGCCGGCCGATGACAGCCGCGTGAGCGCCGGCGAGCGCCAGCGAGCGAGGAGCGGAGCAAGGCGCGGAGCCGGCCATCAGCACCGCCTACGGTGGCCCGCGTGCGGCGCTTCTTCTACGACACCGAGTTCATCGAGGACGGCACGACGATCGACCTGGTGTCGATCGGCGTCGTCGACGAGACCGGGCGGGAGTTCTACGCCGTCAGCACCGAGTTCGACCCCGACAAGGCCATCCCGTGGGTGCGCCGCAACGTGCTCGACCAGCTGCCGTCTCCGGCGGACAAGGCGTGGCGCAGCCGCGAGCGCATCCGGGAGGACCTGCTGAACTTCCTCACCGGCCCGGGCGAGGAGATCGAACTGTGGGCCTGGTTCGGCGCCTATGACCATGTCGCGCTGTGCCAGTTGTGGGGCGCGATGCCGGCGCTGCCCCGGCCCATCCCGCGGTTCACCCGCGAGCTGCGCCAGCGCTGGGACGACCTCGGCCAGCCGCCGCTGCCGCCCAAGCCGACCGGCACGCACGACGCCCTCGTCGACGCCCGCTACAACCTGGTCCGGTGGAACGCCATGGAGGCCGCCCGGGCCTGACCGCGGCCCTGGCTCTTGGCCCCTGGCCGGACCTCCGCAACGCTGCACGCCGTGACCGAATTGAGCGTCGTCGAGGCACGCACCCTCCTGGCACGCGCCTTCGTGGACGACCCGCTGATGGTCTGGTTCTTCCCCGACGAGGACGCGCGTCCGCACGCCTGTGCGGCTCTGTTCGGCCTGTTCGCCGAGAACTACCTGGCGGGCGGGCGGGTCGACGTGGTCCGCCGGCCGGAGCCGGTGGCGGTCGCCATGTGGCGCTGGCCCAGGGAGGCCGAACGAGCGCCGGGACCGGAGCGGCTGCCGTCGATCGGCGGGCTGATGACGGCGTTGATGGGGTCCGCCAGGGCGGCGGCGATCGGCGGCGACATGGCTGTCCTGGCGGAGCTGCGCCCGGCGGAGCCCCATGCCTACCTCCACCTGCTCGCCGTCCACCCGGACGCACGGCGCCAGGGGCTCGGGGGAGAGGTGCTGGACCGCGGGCTGGCGGCGGCACGGGCGGCGGGCCTGGTCGCCTGCCTGGACACGATGAACCCGGCCAACGTCCCGTTCTACGAGGGGCACGGGATGTCGGTGCGCCACGAGGTCCCGCTGGGCGCCGGAGGACCGACGGTGTGGTCGATGGCGACCGGCTGACCGGAGAGCACGGCCTGGGTCCGGGCCACCTGGGCGAGCCGCCGTCCGCACACGGCGCCGTCGACGCCGATCAGACGGTGAAGGCCCCCAGCAGGCGGGTGAGCCGGCCGGACAGCGCGTCCAGCTCGCGGGCCGCCGTCCGGGCCTGCTCGACGTCGGTCGCGCTGTCCGCGGCGTCCCGGCTGACCTCGGTGAGCGTGCTGGTGACCGTCCCCGCCCCGTCGGCCGCCGCGGCGACGCTGCGGGTCAGCTCGCTGGTGGTCGCGGTCTGCTCCTCGACGGCGCTGGCGATGGTGGTCTGGTGGTCGTTGATCGCCCGCACGACCTCGGCGATCTGGGCGATCGAGCGCACGGCCGCCGATGTGTCGGCCTGGATGGCCTGCACCCGCTGGGTGATCTCCTCGCTGGCCTTGGCCGCCTCCTGCGCCAGGTCCTTCACCTCGTGCGCGACGACCGCGAAGCCCTTGCCCGCGTCGCCGGCCCGCGCCGCCTCGATGGTCGCGTTGAGCGCCAGCAGGTTGGTCTGCTCCGCCACCCCGGAGATGACCTTGACGACGTCGCCGATCTCCGCCGAGCTCGCGCCGAGGGCGGCGATGGCGGTCTCGGTCTGCTGCGCGAGGTCGGCGGCCTGCCGGCCGACCTGGGCGGCGTCGGCCGCGCTGCGGGCGATCTCGGAGATCGACGCGCCCATCTCCTGCGCACCGGACGCCGCGGCCGAGACGCTGCTGCTGATCTCCGCGGCGGTCGCGTGCGCGCCCTGCGCCTGGTGGCGGTTGCGGGCGGCGCGCCCGGCGAGCCCGTCGGCGACCGAGGAGACACCGGCCGCGGCGACGGCGACGTCCCGGGCGCAGGTCCCGATGTCGCGCACCGTGCCGGCCACCTTGTCGACGAAGCGGTTGAACGCGCCGGAGAGCTGGCCGACCTCGTCGGAGCGGGAGTCGTCCATGCGCTGGGTCAGGTCGCCCTCGCCGTCGGCGATCACGGCCATCCGGTCGCGCAGCTGCTCGAGCGGTGCGGTGAGCCGCCGGCCGATCCAGTAGGCCAGCACGCCGCCCAGGACGGCGATGACGGCGGCCGCGGCGACCAAGGCCCACACCATGGAGGCGCGGCCGTCCTCCATCGACTGCACGGGTCCGGCGAAGTCACCGTCGCGGGCGACGGTGGCGATGACCCAGTCCCAGGGGGCGTAGTAGGTCAGCCGCACGGTCGTCGGACCCGCCGCGGGGTCGACGTAGCGGACCGTGGCCTGCTCGCCGGCCTCGAGCCCGACGGCGGCGTCGACCATCTCCTGCACGTACGCCCGGCCGTCGGCGTCGGTCGCCTGGAGCATGGTCTCGCCGTCGCGGACGCCGTCGGGGCTGATCAGCACTGTGCCGGCCATGGTGCCGGTCCCGCCGTAGACCTCGATGTGGCCGGTGTCCCCGACGTCGGTCGCCTCGAGGCTCTCGCGCAGGGCGGGCAGGTTCTGCTGCTTGACACCCACGTACAGGACGCCGACGACGTCCCCGGCCGGGCCGGTGAGCGGGGCGTAGGCCGAGACCAGCCAGGAGTCGACGACGAAGGCGTTGCCGCGGTAGGTCTCCCCGCTCATGACGGTGGCCACCACCGGGTTGGGCTGCCCGTCGGGGTTGGTCGCCGGGATGTACGTCCCGATGGCGCGGGCGCCGGAGGCGGCCTGCACGTTCGTCGCCACTCGCAGGAAGTCGCCGGTCGGGGTCCTCTGGAAGATCGTGACCGTCGCGCCGGTCATCGCCTTGATCTCGTCGACGACCGGCGTCGGCACGGCGACGTCGCTGTTCTTGCCCAGCCACTGGCTCCCGACCATGACCCGGGGCAGCGCCACGGGGGTCACCTCGCCGGAGAGCTGGTTCTTCGCCTCCCAGACGACCGGTGCCGAGCGGGGGCTGGGATCGATGCCGAACCCGCCGGTCCTCGCGAGGACGTACTGGGCGACGGCGAGGTCGGAGTCCACCTTCGCGGCGGTGGAGGCGCCCTGGGTCGAGACGACGTCGTGCACGCCGGCCGCGGTGCGCGAGATGTCCTCGGCCACCAGGGCACTGACGTCACGCTCGGCGTCGTCGGCGAACCGGCCGCTCTGCCAGGCGCTCACGCCGCTCATGGCCACGCCGGTGACGGCGACGCTGGCCACGGCCAGCGCCACCACCTTCGTGCGGATGCCCCAGCCGGCGGGGGTGGCCCAGGCGGGCAGGGTCGTCGTCCAGCGCATGGTCGGTCCTCGAGTTCGTCCGCAGCGTCGCGTACTGCCGTCGTTCCGTATCTCGGCAGCAGCGGAGCCGGCCGGACCCTGCTCGCTAGGTTCGTGACCAGAGCGACATGTTGTTCCGACTACACCGAGGACCGCCGTCGTGACCGAGGACCGGCCCGACGTCCCCCGCGCCGGGGAGGAGCGGGAGATGCTGCGCGCCTGTCTCGACTGGCACCGGGCGACACTGGCGCAGAAGTGCGCGGGCCTGACGGACGAGCAGTTGCGCACCCCGTCGGTGCCGCCGTCGGAGCTGTCCCTGCTCGGGCTCGTCCGGCACCTGGCGGAGGTCGAACGGTCCTGGTTCCGCCGGGTCCTCGAGGGCGCCGACGTCCCGTGGCTGTGGTCGGCCGACGGCGACCGCCGCGCGGCGTTCGACGTGGCGGGGGCGTCGTGGGAGGAGGGGTTCCACGCCTGGGAGGCGGAGGTCGTGCACGCCCGCCGGATCGAGCGCGCGGCCGCGTCGCTGGACGTCACCGGCGTCGACCGCGGACCGGGCGACGAGTACTCGCTGCGGCGGGTGCTGGTCCACCTGATCCAGGAGTACGCGCGGCACAACGGGCACGCCGACCTGCTGCGCGAGGCACTGGACGGCACCGTCGGGGTCTAGCGCAGGTGTGCCCAGTCCTCGGGATGGGCGCGCAGGTGCTCCGCCACGGTCCGCGCCGGGTGCCCGGTCAGGGTGGGGACGACGTCGGTGACCGTGGCCAGCTCGCCGGCGGCGATTGCCAGGTAGCTGGTGACCCAGCCCTCGATCTCCCAGTCGGGGTGCCCGGACGGACGGCGGGTCGCCCAGGCCTCCTCGACGGTCTGGTCGCGGTACTCCGTCGCTCGGCCGGTGAGCTCGCCGAGCAGCTCGGCGGCGTCGGCCAGGGACAGCGCCTCGGGACCGGTGACCTCCAGCCCCTGCCCGTCCAGAGCGGTCGAGTCGTCGAGCAGCACCGCCGCGGCCACGTCGGCCAGGTCGTCGCGGGACACGAATCCGGTCTGGCCGGTCCCGGCGGGGGCGGCGATCACCGCGCGGTCGCCCTCGAGGGTGGCGAAGAAGGGGACGAAGTCCGCGTACATGTTGTGGCGCAGGAAGGTGTGCCGGACGCCGGTGGCGCGGATCGCCTCCTCCGTCGCGCCGTGGTGGCGCACCAGGGTGAACGTCGGATCGGCCCGGTCGGCCCCGACGAAGGACGTGTAGACGATCCGCTGCACCCCGGCGTCCGCGGCCGCGCGGACGGCGTCGAGATGCTGCTGCACGCGGTCCTCGGCCTCGCCGGCGGAGACCAGGTACAGGGTCTGCACGCCGTCCAGCGCCGCACGCAGCGCGGCCGGGTCGCGGTAGCCGCCGGGGTTCTCGACGACCTCTGCTCCGGCGACCCGCGGGGCCCGGCCCGCATCGCGGACGACGAGCCGCAGCGGGACGTCGTCCGCCGTCCCGGAGAGCCGCTCGACGACGCGGCCGCCGAGCGCTCCGGTGGCGCCGGTTACCCCGATCACCCTGCGCATGCGACGACGTCATCGAGCTGCGGCATCATGACGCCGGTCAACACCGCCCCTGCTCCGAACGTTCCCGGAGGAACTCCCATGCGCATCGGCATCCTGACCGGCGGGGGCGACTGCCCCGGGCTCAACGCGGTCATCCGCGCGGTCGTCCGCAAGGGCATCGGGGAGCACGGCGACGAGATCGTGGGGTTCCGGGACGGCTGGCGCGGTGTCCTCGAACGGGACACCGTGCCGATGGACCTGCACGCCGTCCGCGGGATCCTGCCGCGCGGCGGCACCGTGCTCGGGACCTCGCGCACGAACCCGTACGCCCTCGAGGGCGGGCCCGACAGGGTCATGGCGACGCTCGACGAGCTCGGCATCGACGCGCTGGTGCCGATCGGCGGCGAGGACACCCTGGGCGTCGCCACCAGGCTCGCGGAGAGCGGCGTCCGCGTGGTCGGCGTCCCGAAGACGATCGACAACGACCTCGACTCCACCGACTACACGTTCGGCTTCGACACCGCCGTCGGCGTGGCCATGGAGGCGATCGACCGCCTGCACACCACCGGGGACAGCCACCACCGCACCCTCGTCGTCGAGGTGATGGGCCGGCACGCCGGCTGGATCGCGCTGCACGCCGGCATGGCCGGCGGGGCGAACGTGATCCTGATCCCGGAGAACCCGTTCGACGTCGACGGCGTGGTCGCCCACTGCCAGCACCGATTCGACTCCGGGTACTCGCCGATCGTCGTCGTCTCCGAGGGGGCCAAGCCCAAGGACGGCGACCTGATGCTGACGACGGGGGAGAAGGACGCCTTCGGCCACGTGCGCCTCGGCGGGATCGGCGCGGCGCTGGCCTCGCTCATCGAGGAGCGCACCGGCCGGGAGGCGCGGGCCGTCGTCCTCGGCCACATCCAGCGCGGCGGAACGCCCTCGCCGTTCGACCGGGTCCTGGCGACCCGGTTCGGGCTGGCCGCGGTGGACGCCGTCCACGACGGGCAGTCGGGCGTGATGGTGGCGCTGCGCGGCACCGACATCGTGCGGGTGCCGCTGAGCGCGGCGACCGCGCAGCTCAAGCTGGTGCCCGCCGAGCGCTACGCCGAGGCGGAGGTCTTCTTCGGCTGACGGCCCGACGCAGGGGCACGGTGCGAGCTGGCGAGTGCCGGAAGGCGGCGGGGTCCTTCCACGTACCCTCGACCCCGTGAGTCTTCCGGAACCTGCTGAGCTGATCCCCGGTCTGGACCGGTGGAAGGACCTCCCCGCAGCGCAGCAGCCGCGGTGGCCCGACCGGGCCGCGCTCGACACCGTCCTCGGCACGCTCTCCACCGTGCCGCCGATCGTCGCGCCGGCCGAGATCGACCACCTGCGGGCCCAGCTCGCCGAGGTGGCCCAGGGCAAGGCGTTCCTGCTGCAGGGCGGCGACTGCGCGGAGACCTTCGACCTCAACACCGAGCCGCACCTGCAGAGCACGACGCGGACGCTGCTGCAGATGGCCGTCGTCCTCACCTATGGCGCGAGCGTGCCGGTCGTGAAGGTCGGCCGGGTGGCCGGTCAGTACGCCAAGCCGCGCTCGTCGGACATCGACGCGCTCGGCCTGCCCTCCTACCGGGGCGACATGGTCAACGACCTCGAGCCGGTGCTGGAGAAGCGCATCCCCGACCCGAACCGGCTGGTCCGTGCCTACGCGAACTCCGCGGCGGCGATGAACATGATCCGGGCGTACGCCCGGGGCGGCCTCGCCGACCTGCACGCGGTGCACGACTGGAACAAGGACTTCGTGTCCACCTCGCCCGCCGGAGTGCGCTACGAGGTGATCGCGCGCGAGATCGACCGGGCGCTGGCGTTCATGCGGGCCTGCGGCGTCGACTCCAACGCGCTGCACCAGGTCGACCTCTACAACAGCCACGAGGCGCTGATCCTCGACTACGAGCGCGCGCTGCTGCGGGTGCACGACGGCAAGGCCTACGCGACCTCGGCGCACTTCGTCTGGGTGGGGGAGCGGACCCGCCAGATGGACGGTGCGCACATCGAGTTCGCCTCCAAGCTGGCCAACCCCATCGGCGTCAAGATCGGCCCGACGACGACGCCCGAGCAGGCCACCGAGCTGGTCGAGCGCCTGGACCCCGACGGCCTGCCCGGCCGGCTGACGCTGATCAGCCGCATGGGCAACGGCAAGATCCGCGACGTCCTGCCGGCGATCGTCGAGAAGGTCACCGCCAGCGGACACCAGGTCGTGTGGCAGTGCGACCCGATGCACGGCAACACCCACGAGTCGCCGTCGGGCTACAAGACCCGCCACTTCGACCGCGTGGTCGACGAGGTGCTGGGCTTCTTCGACGTGCACCGGGCGCTGGGCACCTGGCCGGGCGGCATCCACGTCGAGCTGACCGGTGAGGACGTCACCGAGTGCCTCGGCGGCGCGATGGAGATCAGCGACGACGACCTCAACAGCCGCTACGAGACGGCCTGCGACCCCCGGCTGAACACCGGCCAGTCGCTGGAGCTGGCGTTCCTCGTCGCGGAGATGCTGCGCGGCTGATGTCGCTCGTCGATCTGCGCTCGGACACGGTCACGCGGCCGACGCCCGGCATGCGCCGGGCCATGGCCGAGGCCGAGGTCGGGGACGACGTCTACGCCGAGGACCCGACTGTCACCGCGCTCGAGGAACGGGTGGCCGCCCTCTTCGGCCACGAGGCGGGGCTGTTCGTGCCGAGCGGCACCATGGGCAACCAGATCGGCATGCGCCTGGTCTGCGAGCCCGGCCAGGAGGTGCTCTCCGACGCCGACGCCCACGTGGTCACCTACGAGATGGGCGCCGCTGCGGCGATCTTCGGCATCTCGACCCGCACGGTGGTGTCGTCCGGTGGCCGGCTGGACGCCCAGCAGCTCATCGACCAGGTGCGGCCCAAGGACAACTGGCACCTCACCGCCACCGCCGCCATCGCGGTGGAGAACACGCACAACCGGGGCGGCGGGCTCGTGCAGCCGCTCGGCGAGCTGCAGGAGCTCTGGGACTGGTCCCGCGATGCCGACGTCGCCGTCCACCTCGACGGCGCCCGGATCTGGAACGCGTCGGTCGCCTCCGGTGTCGAGCTCGCCACCTACGGACGGCTGGCCGACACCGCGTCGGTCTGCTTCTCGAAGGGCCTGGGGACGCCGGTCGGCTCGGTGCTGGTCGCCTCGGCGGAGCGGGTCGCCACCGCCCGGCTCTGGCGCAAGCGACTCGGCGGCGGCATGCGCCAGGTCGGCGTCCTGGCGGCGGCGTGCCGCTACGCCCTGGACCACCACCTGCCCCGCCTCGGTGAGGACCACGAGCACGCTCAGCTGCTGGCCAAGCGTCTCGGCGTCGACCCGTCGTCCGTCGAGACGAACATGGTCGTGCTGGACGACGTCCCCGCGCCCGTGATCGCCGAGGCGGCCAAGGCGCAGGGCGTGCTGGTCAGTCAGGTCAGCCCGCGCCGGATCCGGCTGGTGACCCACCTCGACGTCGGCCGTGCCGGGATCGACCGCGCCGCCGACGTCCTCAGCGAGCTCCTCGCCCGCTGAGCCGGGCCGTCCACGAGGACGGCCCGGCGCCCGCGGTCAGTAGTTGCTGAAGAGCAGGTGGTTG
>NZ_SPQM01000344.1 GCF_004570345.1 Blastococcus sp. CT_GayMR20
CGCCGGTCGGTGGCCTCGCGGACCGTCGTCCTGACCACGGACGTCGCCCCGGCTCCCGCCGCACCCGCCTGAACCGCCCCGCGAGAGCCGCGGTGCAGTCGCCGGAGCCGCCCTGCAGCGCGGCTCCGGCGACACTGCCCCGGCCCCCGGCCCCGGCCGGCCCCCGTGCAGGGGCCCGCGCGAGCCTGCGAGCGGTGGGGGGCACGGGGGTCCTTCTAGTGCTGGACGGCCTTCTCCGCGCCGATGCCGGTGAACGCCCGCACCTCGAGCTCGGCGGTCTTGAGCTCGTCGGGGCGCTCCTTGGAGAGCTTCGTGCCGAGCCAGCCCAGGAAGAACGAGAGCGGGATCGACACGAGGCCGGGGTTGTTCAGCGGGAACCAGGAGAAGTCCACGTCCTGGAACAGCGACGTGCTCTTCCCCGTCGCCGGGTTGATCGGCGCGCCGGAGACGACCGGCGAGAAGATGATCAGCCCCACGCACGCGATGAGCCCGCCGTAGATCGACCACAGCGCGCCCTGGGTGGTGAAGTTCTTCCAGAACAGCGTGTAGAGGATCGTCGGCAGGTTCGCCGAGGC
>NZ_SPQM01000096.1 GCF_004570345.1 Blastococcus sp. CT_GayMR20
GCCGGTCGTCGCACAGCACCTGGGCGATCTCGCGGTGCGAGCCCTCCGACCAGACCGGCACCGTCCGAACCCAGTCCGGCGCGCCCTTGGACACGTTGCGCTGCATGAACGGCGGGGAGCCGGGCCGCACCCGTTGGACCGACAGCGGCCGGCCCGCCAGCAGCGGCACCATCCTGTCGGCCACCGCCTCCAGGTAGTCGACGAGGTCGCGCTTGGTCACGTCGAGACCGTCACCCAGCGGCGAGTCGAGGCTGGTCAGCCGGACGCCGTCCCGCTCCTCCTCCGCCGCCATGCCCCTGGACGCCATCTCCGTCCTCAGATCTCGTAGGTGGCGCCGCTGTGGACGAGCTCGGTCTCGGAGAAGACCGCGCTGGCGGCGAAGAGCTGCCCGATCTCGTCGACCCAGGCCGGGACGTGGGTGAGCAGCAGGCGGCCCACGCCGGCCGCCGCCGCGTGCTCGCCGGCCTCGCGCCCGGTCAGGTGCAGGCCGTCGGGCAGGCCCTGCCCGGGCGGGTGCGCCGCCTCGGCCAGCAGGACGTCGGCACCCCGGGCCAGCTCGATCACCGCCTCCGACGGGCCCGTGTCGCCGGTGTAGACCAGCGACCGCCCGCCGGCCGTGAGACGGATCGCGTAGCACTCGATCGGGTGCGCGGTGCGCGCCAGCGTCACCCCGAACGGGCCGAGGGTGAACGAGCCCGGCCCCACCGGCACGAAGTCGAAGACGTCGGTGATCCCGTCGCCGTCGTCGGAGTAGGCCAGCGAGAGCCGGCGCTCGGCCGCGACGGGCGCGTACAGCGGCACGTGCTTCTTGGTCGAGAGGCCCGAGTAGCGGTGCCAGACGACGAACGGTGCGACGTCGAGGCAGTGGTCGGCGTGCAGGTGGGACAGGAAGACCGCGTCGATGCTGCCGGGGTCGGCCACGGTCTGCAGCGCCCCGAAGGCCCCGCTCCCCAGGTCGACCACGAGCCGGAAGCCGTCGTGCTCGACGAGGTAGCAGGACGCCGCGGACCTCGGGCCGGGCGCGCTGCCGGAGCAGCCGACCACCGTGAGCCTCACGCGGCGCCCACGGTCTCGACGCGCAGGACCGACCCGACCTCGGGGCCGAGGAACCGCCGGCCGAGCCTTGCGAACGGCTCGGGATCGCCGGTGGCCAGGAACGCGTGCTGCGGGAGCGGTCCGTCCTCCTCGCGCAGGAGGTCGTCGTTGGTCAGCACCCGGTAGACGTCCTTCGCCGTCTCCTCGGCGCTGGACACGAGGGTCACCTCGTCGCCCAGCACCAGGGACAGCACGCCGGTCAGCATCGGGTAGTGGGTGCACCCGAGCACGACGGTGTCGACGCCGGCGACCAGCAGCGGGTCGAGGTAGGACTGCGCGAGGCCGAGCAGCTGACGGCCGCTGGTGACCCCGCGCTCGACGAAGTCGACGAAGCTCGGGCAGGCGGCGCTGGTGACCGTGATCTGCGGAGCGGCGGCGAAGGCGTCCTCGTAGGCGCCGCTGGTGACGGTGGCCTGGGTGCCGATGACGCCGACCCGGCCGTTGCGGGTCGCGACCGTGGCCCGGCGGACGGCGGGCAGCACGACCTCCACCACGGGGACGTCGTAGCGCTCGCGGGCGTCGCGCAGGGAGGCGGCGCTGGCGGAGTTGCAGGCGACGACGAGCATCTTCACGCCGCTGGCGACCAGGTCGTCCATCACGGCGAGGGAGTGCCGCCGGACCTCGGCGATCGGGAGGGGCCCGTAGGGGCCGTTGGCCGTGTCGCCGATGTAGCGGATCGCCTCGTGCGGCAGCTGGTCGAGCACCGCACGGGCCACCGTCAGCCCGCCGACCCCTGAGTCGAAGATGCCGATCGGTGCGTCTGCTCCGCGCCGCTGCGTCGTCCCCATGTCGCGCGCCAGGCTAGCCGCGCGCGTTCCGGTCGTGCAGCACCCGGTGGGGTGTCATGCCCAGAGCTGGCCCTCCAGCGAGGAGGTCGCCTCCTCGAGCGAGCCGGCGTAGGCGCCGGTCGAGAGGTACTTCCAGCCGCCGTCGCAGACGATGAAGACGATGTCGGCGTGCCGGCCGGCCGCGACCTCCTTGTCGGCGATGCCGAGCGCCGCGTGCAGGATCGCGCCGGTCGAGATGCCGGCGAAGATGCCCTCGCGCTCCACCAGCTGGCGGGTGCGGTGGATGGCGTCCTCCGGCCCCACGGAGAAGCGGGAGTCCAGCAGCGAGGGGTCGTAGAGCTCGGGGATGAAGCCCTCGTCGATGTTGCGCAGGCCGTAGACGAGCTCGCCGTAGCGCGGCTCGGCGGCGATGACCTGCACGCCCGGCTTGTGCTCGCGCAGGTAGCGCGAGACGCCCATGAGCGTTCCCGTCGTCCCCAGTCCGGCGACGAAATGGGTGATCGACGGCAGGTCGGCGAGGATCTCCGGACCGGTGCCGTCGTAGTGCGCCTGGGCGTTGGCCGGGTTGCCGTACTGGTACAGCATCACCCAGTCCTCGTGCTCTGCGGCGAGGCCCTTGGCGACGGCGACGGCCTGGTTGGAGCCTCCCGCGGCCGGCGAGAAGATGATCTGCGCGCCGAACATCTCCAGCAGCTGGCGCCGCTCGACGGAGGTGTTCTCCGGCATGACGCAGACCAGCTTGTAGCCCCGCTGCTTGGCGACCATGGCCAGCGAGATGCCGGTGTTGCCGCTCGTCGGCTCCAGGATCGTCGCCCCCGGGGACAGCGAGCCGTCCTTCTCCGCGGCCTCGATCATGGCGATCGCGGCGCGGTCCTTGATCGAGCCCGTCGGGTTGTGGTCCTCGAGCTTGGCCCACAGCCGGACGTCGGGGGTCGGCGAGAGCGACGGCAACCCGACCAGCGGGGTGCCGCCGAGCGAGTCGACGAGGGAGGCGAAGCGGGCCATCAGCGTGTCTCCGGAGGGGTCAGCCGCCGGCGACGGCGGGCAGGATCGTCACCGAGTCGCCGTCCTTGACCTCGGTGTCCAGCGCACCGGTGAAGCGCACGTCCTCGTCGTTGACGTAGACGTTGACGAAGCGGTGCAGCTTGCCCTCCTCGGTCACGAGGCGGTTCTTCAGACCGGGGTGCTTGCTGTCCAGGTCGTCGACGAGTGCGGCGAGCGTGCCGCCACTGCCCTCGACGGTCTTGTTGCCGCCGGTGTGCGTGCGCAGGATGGTCGGGATCCGGACCTCGATGGCCATGGCGTGCGGTTCTCCTCGGTACTTCGGGATGTCGGGGGACGCTGCGCCTGGCGCAGCAGTGGTGCATCTGTGCGGGCCAACGCCCGGCCGCCGTCCGGAATTCCGGCCGGCAGCGGCGCGCCCCGTCCAGGGGCCCGCGCCGAGCGTGCGAGGCGTGGGGGGGACGGGGTGTTTTTTCAGTCGTAGACGACCGTCGTCGGCGTGTGACCGAAGAGGTAGGACTCGACGATCTCGACCTCCTCCTCGCGCACCTCCCCGTCGACGATGCGGAAGCTGCGGAACTCGACCTCGTCGCCGGCCAGACCGGTCTGCTCCGCGTGGGAACGCGTGGAGACGAGGACGTAGTGGGCGTTCGGCTCCGACGCGTAGCTGATGTCGGTGCGCGACGGATACGCCTCGGTGGCTGTGTGCGAGTGGTAGATGACCACCGGTTCCTCGTCGCGGTCGTCCATCTCCCGGTAGAGCTTGAGGAGGTCGGCGGAGTCGAACTCGTAGAACGTCGGCGACCGCGCCGCGTTCAGCATGGGGATGAAGCGCTCGGGGCGGTCGCTGCCCTCCGGACCGGCCACGACGCCGCAGGCCTCGTCCGGGTGGTCCTCCCGGGCGTGGCCCACGATGGCGTCGTAGGTCGCGCGGTCGATGCGCAGCACGACCGCAGTCTAAGGCGCCGCCAGCGGCCCCCTGCAGGGTCCCGCCCCGAGGTTGCGAGGGGTGGGAGGCAGGGGGTCCCTCGTCCGATACGTTGCGTGACGTGCTGGTGAAGGTGCTCGTGGCCCTGGGAGTGGCGCTGCTGCCGCTCCCAGCGCTGGCCATGGGCGCCCGCGGACTGCTCAAGCGGCCCGGCTACGACCCCGACGAGCCGGCCGACCGCGCCGGCTACATCCTGATCGTCTCGCTGCGGGTGGTCGCGCTCCTGCTCGTCTTCGCGCTGTCCGCCGTCCTGCTGGTGTCGACCGTCGGCGCGGTCGTCAAGGACGTCGAGATGCACGGCATGGTCTACGTGCTGTTCGGCCTGGACGTGCTGCTCGCGCTGCTGATCCTGCTCAGCTTCGGCCGCCGCGACCGGCGACCAGTGCGTCGACGAGCGACCCCTGCACAGCGGTGAGCCAGTAGTAGACCGCGAGCTGCTGGTCCTCCTCGCCGGTCACCTCGTCGGGGGGCTCGGTGTCCTCGCTGATCTCCAGCCGGGTGCCCATGGCCAGGCGCAGGTCGTTGGTGGTGCGCAGCCAGGCCCCGGCCTGCTCCGCGTCGAGCCGCACCTCGCCGCCCTCGGGGGGCAGGGTGGCCCGGACCATCGCCAGGTCGTCGGCCTTCCCGCTGCGCAGCGACGCCTCGGTCAGGTCGCGGTAGTCGGCAGCCAGCTCGGGGTCGCCACGGTGTCCCTCGGGCAGCAGCCGGGCCATCACCGGGTCGCCGCCCACGTCGTCGGCGTCGGCGTCCAGCAACTGCTCCAGCTGGTCGAGGAGCAGGCCGACGATGCCGGCCTCGGCGGGGTCCAGCCGGGCGACGACGTCACCGCCGCGCGCAGCTCGAAAGGGCTTCACGCAACCTCCTCGCTAGCGCTCGTCGAACGCGTGAAGCCCAGGCGCTCTGTCATCGGGAGCTCGCACGCTCGCTCATGAGTCCTTCTGGTAGGTGGCCCACAGGCCGTAGGCGTGCAGGCGGCTCGTGTCGTGCTCCATCCGCTCGCGTGGCCCCGAGCTGACGATCGCCTTGCCCTCGTGGTGGACCTGCAGCATCAGCGTCGTCGCGGTCGGCTCGTCGTAGCCGAACAGCTCCTGCAGCACGAAGGTGACGTAGTTCATGAGGTTGACCGGGTCGTTCCAGACGATGGTCACCCAGGGCCGGTCCAGGTCGCCGTGTTCCTCGGTCGAGGATTCCGGCGTCCACGTGGGAGCGAGCGGTCCGGCCACGCGTTCCACCTTAGGACGCCGGTCAGCCGCCGTCGGCCCACCCGCCTACGCTCCCGTCCCATGCCGACCCCCGGACCGGCCTGCCCGGCACCCGCGCTGTTCACCGACCGCTACGAGCTGACGATGGTCGCCGCGGCGCTGGCCGACGGCACGGCCGACCGGGACTGCGTCTTCGAGGTGTTCGCCCGCCGCCTCCCCCACGGCCGCCGCTACGGCATCCTCGCGGGCACCGGCCGGCTCCTGGAGGAGCTGCCGCACTTCTGCTTCGGGGACGACGAGCTGACCGCCCTCCGCGAGCAGGGCATCACCGACCAGCGGCTGCTCGACTGGCTGGCCGACTTCCGGTTCGGCGGCGACATCGACGGTTACGCCGAGGGCGACCTCTACTTCCCCGGCTCGCCGGTGCTGACCGTCCGGGCCTCCTTCGCCGAGGGCGTGCTGCTGGAGACGCTCGCGCTCTCGGTCCTCAACCACGACAGCGCCATCGCCTCCGCGGCCGCCCGCATGATCGCCGCGGCCTGCGAGCGGCCGTGCATCGAGATGGGGTCGCGGCGCACCCACGAGGAGGCCGCGGTCGCCGCGGCGCGGGCCGCCCGCCTGGTCGGTTTCGCCTCCAGCTCGAACCTCGAGGCGGGCCGGCGCTACGGCGTCCCGACCACCGGCACCAGCGCGCACGCGTTCACGCTGCTGCACGACGACGAGCGGTCGGCCTTCCAGGCGCAGGTCGACACGCTGGGCCCGGGGACGACGCTGCTCGTCGACACCTACGACGTCGACCAGGGGATCCGGACCGCGGTCGAGGTCGCCGGTCCCGGGCTCGGCGGCATCCGCCTGGACTCCGGCGACCTGCCGACGCTCGCCACGCACGCCCGCGAGCTGCTCGACTCCCTCGGGGCCACGAGGACGCGCATCGTGGTGACCAGCGACCTGGACGAGTACGCCATCTCGGGCCTGATGGCGGCCCCGGTCGACCGTTACGGCGTGGGCACCTCGCTGGTCACCGGCTCGGGCGCACCGACGGTCGGAATGGTCTACAAGCTGGTCGAGCGCGACGGCGTCCCGGTGGCCAAGAAGTCCAAGGACAAGGTGTCGGTCGGTGGCCGCAAGCACGCCGTCCGCCGGCACGACGCTGACGGCATGGCCCTGGCCGAGGTGGTGAGCAGCCGGCCCATCACCGCTCGGGACGGCGACCGCGACCTCGTCGTCCCCCTGGTGCGGGGTGGGGAGGTCTGCTCCCCCCGGACGCCGGCCGAGGCCCTGGAGGAGGCCCGCCTCCACCACGAGCGGGCCCGCGCCGCCCTGCCGGCCGAGGCGTGGGCACTCTCGCGCGGGGAACCGGCGTTGGAGACGGTGGACGCCTAGCTGGGAGGGCAGCAGCGATGACCCGAGCACTCATCGTCGTGGACGTGCAGAACGACTTCTGCGAGGGCGGCAGCCTGGCCGTCCCCGGCGGCGCGGCCGTGGCGGCGGCGATCACCGGGCACATCCCGGCCGCCGGGTACGACCACGTCGTCGCCACCCGCGACCACCACATCGAACCGGGCGGGCACTTCGCCGAGCACCCGGACTTCCTGGAGACCTGGCCGGCGCACTGCGTGGTCGGGACGGGCGGGGTGGAGCTGCACGAGGCACTGGACCGCGAGCCGCTGGAGGCCGTCTTCGACAAGGGCGAGTACGCCGCCGCCTACTCCGGCTTCGAGGGTGCCGCGGACGGCGTCCCGCTGGCGGACTGGCTGGGGGAGCGCGGCGTGGACGCGGTCGACCTCGTCGGCATCGCGACCGATCACTGCGTGCGCGCCACCGCCCTGGACGCGGTCGGCAACGGCTTCGCCACCCGCGTCCTGCTGCACCTGACCGCCGGTGTCAGCGAGGGGACGACGGACGCGGCCCTGGAGCAGCTGCGCAGGGCCGGCGTCGCGCTGGAGGGCGAGGTGCACCGCCCCTGAGCTCACGGGACGGCGTCGAGGACCTCGTCCCTCGTGAAGCCCAGCACCTGGAGCACGGCGTCCAGGTAGGGCTGGTTGAGCGCGGTGTGCGCCTGCTCCCGCACGAAGGGCTTGGCGTTGAACGCGATGCCGAGGCCGGCGGTGTTGAGCATGTCGAGGTCGTTGGCGCCGTCGCCGACCGCCACCGTCTGCTCCAGCGGGATCCCGTACTGCTCGGCGAAGCGGGCCAGCGCCCGGGCCTTCCCCGGCCGGTCGACGATCTCCCCCACCAGGCCGCCGGTGAGCCTGCCGTCGACGACCTCGAGGGTGTTGGCGGCGGCGAAGTCCAGCCCGAGGGTCTCGGCGAGCGGGTCGGTGATCTGGGTGAATCCGCCGCTGACGATGCCGCACCGGAAGCCGAGCCGCTGCAGGGTGCGGATCAGGGTGCGCGCCCCCGGCGTCAGGACCAGCGCCTCCCGCACCTCGTCGAGCACCTCCACGGGCAGCCCCTCGAGGACGGCGACCCGCGCGCGCAGCGACTCGGCGAAGTCCAGCTCGCCGTTCATGGCTGCCGCGGTGATCCGCGCGACCTCGGCCGCCCGCCCGGCCCGGGCCGCGAGCTCGTCGATGACCTCGCCGCGGACGAGCGTCGAGTCCACGTCCAGCACGATCAGCCGCTTGCTACGGCGGGCCAGGCCGACCTGCTCCACGGCGATGTCGGCCCCGGTCGCCGCGGCGACGGCGGCGAGCGCAGTGCGCAGCTCGGTCGCCTCCGCGCCGGAGACGGTGAGCTCGAAGCTGGTGACCGGGTAGTCCGAGAGCCGCCGGATCGCATCGATGTTGCCGCCGATCCCGGCGATGGCCGTTGCCGCCCCCGCGACGGCGTCCGGCGGGACGGGGCGGCCCAGGACGATCACGTGGTGCGGCCGGCCGGTGGCGGAGGGCGCCGGCTCCGGACCCGATGCCGACTCCACCGCGACGTCGACGCCGGTGGCTGCCGCGACGTCGGCGGCCAGGCCGGAGAGGTGCTTGAGCAGCGCCGCCTCCTCCGCACCGGGATCGAGGGCCGCGACGACGACGCCCAGCACGAGGTGGCCGTGGACGACGACCTGCTCGACGTCGAGGACCTCCACAGCCGGGGCGCCGTCCGCCGGATCGGCGAGCGCGGAGAACAGCCGGGCCGTGACCCCGGGCCGGTCCGCGCCGGAGACGGTGAGCAGCGCCCGCGCGGGAAGCGCTGCGGGGGCCGCCAGGGGGCGGGGGGTCGGATCGAGCGGTGAAAGGACCCCCTTCCCCCCACCCCTCGCACGCTCGGGGCGGGGCCCTGAAGGGGGCCGTTCCACGTCGCCTCGGCCTCCGGTCGAGTCGATCAGGTCGGGTCGGGGTCGTTCGGGCCCTGGCGCGGGCCCGTCCCGTCCACCAGCTCGCTCGCGTACGGCGCGTGCCGCTTGCCCGAGTGCGCCTCGTCCTGCAGCCGCTGGAGCATGTGCGGGTAGTGCGCCTCGAACGCGGGCCGCTCCGAGCGGATCTTCGGGATCTCGGTGAAGTTGTGCCGCGGCGGCGGCGACGACGTCGCCCACTCCAGCGAGTTGCCGTGACCCCACGGGTCGTCGCGCAGGGCCAGCTGCCCGTACTTCCACGACTTCACGACGTTGTAGAGGAACGGGATCGTCGAGGCGCCCAGGATGAAGGACCCGATGGTCGAGATCGTGTTCAGGGTGGTGAACGTGTCGGTCGGCAGGTAGTCCACGTACCGGCGGGGCATGCCCTCGTTGCCCAGCCAGTGCTGCACGAGGAACGTGGCGTGGAAGCCGACGAACGTCATCCAGAAGTGCAGCTTGCCGATCCGCTCGTCCATCATCCGGCCGCACATCTTCGGGAACCAGAAGTAGATGCCGGCGTAGGCGGCGAACACGACGGTGCCGAAGACGACGTAGTGGAAGTGCGCGACGACGAAGTAGCTGTCGCTGACGTGCCAGTCCAGCGGCGGGCTGGCCAGCAGGACGCCGGTCAGACCCCCGAGGAGGAAGGTGACCATGAAGCCGATCGACCACAGCATCGGCGTCTCGAAGGTCAGCTGCCCCCGCCACATGCTGCCGATCCAGTTGAAGAACTTGATGCCGGTCGGCACGGCGATCAGGTAGGTCAGGAACGCGAAGAAGGGCAGGAGCACGGCGCCGGTCGCGTACATGTGGTGGGCCCACACCGCGAGGGAGAGCGCGCCGATCGCCAGCGTCGCGAAGACCATCCCCTTGTAGCCGAACAGCGGCTTGCGGCTGAAGACCGGGATGATCTCGGTGATGATGCCGAAGAACGGCAGCGCGATGATGTAGACCTCGGGGTGCCCGAAGAACCAGAACAGGTGCTGCCACAGCATCGGCCCGCCGTTCTCGTCGGAGTAGACGAGAGCGCCGAGGTTGCGGTCGGCCAGCAGCCCGAACAGGGCCGCGGTCAGGATCGGGAACGCCAGCAGGATCAGGACGCTGGTGACGAGCGCGTTCCAGGTGAAGATCGGCATCCGGAACAGCGTCATGCCGGGCGCGCGGAGGCACACGATCGTGGCGATGAAGTTGACGCCACCGAGGATCGTGCCCAGACCACCTACCGCCAGGCCGGCGATCCAGAGGTTCCCACCGGCACCCGGGGAGTTCGTGACGTCCGAGAGCGGCGTGTAGGCGGTCCAGCCGAAGTCGGCCGCGCCACCGGGTGTCAGGAAACCCGACATCGCGATGAGGCCACCGAAGAGGAACAGCCAGTACGAGAAGGCGTTCAGCCGCGGGAACGCCACGTCGGGAGCGCCGATCTGCAGCGGCATGATCAGGTTCGCGAACGCGAAGAACAGCGGCGTCGCGAACAGCAGCAGCATCACGGTGCCGTGCATCGTGAACAGCTGGTTGTACTGCTCCGGCGACAGGAACTGCAGCCCCGGCCTCGCCAGCTCGCCGCGCATCAGCATGGCCATCAGCCCACCCGCGATGAAGAACGCGAACGAGGTGACCAGGTACATCAGGCCGATGGTCTTGTGGTCGGTGGTCCGCAGCAGGTTCGACAGCCGCGAGCCCTTCTCGACCACGCGGGCCGGGCTCGGCCGGCTCACGATGGGCGCAGGCGCAATCGTCACGCCCGGGAGCTTAGACGAGGCTCCGCCGGCACCTCGGGCGGACAGGTCAGGCGCGCCGACGGCCCGCGTCCTGCCTGGCCGGAGCCGCCTCAGCCGGCGGGGCGGTAGGTGCCGATGTCGACGGAGACCGTTACACCCACCGGCTCGGGAAGGGCGGCGAGGGACGACGCCAGCGCCGCTGGGTCGAGGTGCCGGGCGTGCGGCCCCATGCCGACCAGCGTGGCGACCGCCGCCCGGTCCAGCCGGAGCTCCTGGCGGAAGGCGGACGATCCGACCGGCACCAGGTGCGGCTCGAGTGTCCCCGCGAGCCGGGTGGCCTTGTCGGGGTCGACGCGCAGCAGGCCCAGCGGCCCGACGATCTCGGCCAGGTGATCGGACGCCGGGGTGACGACGACGAGCCGCCCGCCCGGGGCGAGCACGCGGGCGATCTCCGGCCCGTTGCGCGGCGCGAAGACGACGAGCACCCGGTCGACGGCCGCCTCGGCGACGGGCAGCCCCGCCCAGGTGTCCGCGACGACGGAGACCGCGCGGGGGTGCGCCCGCGCGGCGCGGCGGGCGGCGTAGCGGGAGGAGTCGAGGACGACGCCCACCGCGTCGGGCAGCCGGTCCAGCGCGCCGGCGAGGTGGTGGCCGGTGCCGCCCCCGAGGTCGAGCAGCGTCGTCCCGTCCACGGCGTCCGCGATCGCGCCGGTGAGCCCGGCGTAGTGGCCGGCCTCGAGGAAGGAGACCCGGTCGGCGACCATCTCCGCCGAATCGCCGGACGGCGGCCGGTGGCCGGGCGGCAGCAGGCTGATGTGCCCCTGCCGGGCGCGGTCGAAGAGGTGCCCGCCGGCGCAGCGGAGGGCGGACGCGTCGGCCACCGGTGCGAGCGCCGCGGCACACACGGGGCAGGCGAGCAGGGCCACCGCCCGGTGGTCGAGCGGAGGGCGGGTGCTCACGTCCGCGGAGGGACCGCGTGGAAGGTGACGTCCGTGAGTTCGCCGTCCGCCGCGGTCGCGGTCACGTACGTGCCGTGCGGCTGCCGGCGCCGGTCGGTCGGCGACCCCGGGTTGATCAGCCGCAGACCGGTCGGCGCCGTCGTGTCCCAGGGGATGTGGCTGTGCCCGAACACGAGGATGTCGGTGTCGGGATAGCGGGCGGCGCAGCGCAGCTCGCGCCCCTTCGCGTCGCCGGTCTCGTGGACGACGGCGAACCGGATGCCCTCGATCTCGGCGTGCGCGACCTCCGGCAGCCGTCGGCGGAAGGGCCCGTGGTCGTTGTTGCCGTAGACCGCCACGAGCCGGCGCGACCGCTCCTCGAACCGGTCCAGCAGGGCGATGTCCACCCAGTCGCCGGCGTGGATCACGACGTCGGCGTCGTCGATCGCGGCCCACAGGGAATGAGGTAGGTCACGCGCCCGCTTCGGGACGTGCGTGTCCGAGGTGAACACCAGCGAAACAGGCACGACGACATGGTTGCAGGCCGATACGTTCTGCCCGGCCGGCGATCCGGCCCATCCGTTCGAACCCTGAGGACGCTCCGTGACCGACCCCTCCCCCATGACGGCTGACGCCGGCGGGACGACCCCTGCCGAGGAGCCCTACGAGAAGCGCTGGCTGGCGCTCGCCGTCATCGCCGTGACCGTCCTGCTGGTGATCCTGGACGCGACGATCGTCAACATCGCCCTACCGGCCGTCTCCGCCGACCTCGGTATCGACGCGGCGAGCCAGCAGTGGATCGTCACCGCCTACACGCTGACCTTCGGCGGCCTCCTCCTGCTCGGGGGCCGCATCGCCGACTTCTGGGGCCGCAAGCGCACCTACCTGGTCGGTGCCGGCGGGTTCGCCGTGGCCTCCGCGCTCGGTGGGCTCGCCCAGAACGAGGCGATGCTGTTCGCCGCCCGCGCCCTCCAGGGTGCCTTCGGGGCACTGCTCGCCCCCGCCTCGCTCGCGCTGCTGACCGTCCTCTTCACCGACACCAGGGAGCGGGCGAAGGCCTTCGCCGTCTACGGCGCCATCGCCGGTGGCGGGTCGGCCGTCGGCCTCCTGCTCGGAGGCGTGCTGACCGAGTACGCCGACTGGCGCTGGTGCTTCTGGGTCAACCTGCCCGTCGCGATCTTCGCCATCCTCGCCGCCATCCCGATCGTGCCGGAGAGCAAGGCGCCCGGTGACACGAGCTACGACATCCCCGGCGCCGTGCTGATCACCCTGGGACTGGCCTCCGTCGTCTACGGGTTCACGCGGGTCGCCATGGAAGCGCAGGAGAACGCACAGCCCGGCGGCAGCGGGGAGAGCGGCTGGACCGAGCCGCTGGCCCTGCTGTTCATCGGTGGCGGGCTGCTGCTGGTCGCCGCCTTCGTCGTCCTCGAGCTGCGGACCAGGAACCCGCTGCTGCCGATGCGCATCGTGCTGGACCGCAACCGGGGTGGCGCCTACCTGACGTCGACCTTCGTCGGCGCCGGCCTGATCGGTGCCTTCTTCTTCCTCAGCCTCTACTTCCAGCAGGTGCTCGGGTACAAGCCGGTGGAGGCGGGCTTCGCCTCGCTGCCCACCACGCTGGGTGTGCTCATCTCGGCCGGCCTTGCCAGCGCCCTGGTGCCAAAGGTCGGTCCACGGCCGGTCATGGTGGTCGGCGGGCTGCTGGCCGCCGGCGGGCTGTTCCTCATGTCCTTCCTCGACATCGACACCGGGTTCTGGGAACTGGCCTTCCCCGGCCAGCTGCTGCTGGGCCTCGGCCTCGGCTTCACGTTCGTGCCGTTGTCGAACCTGGCGCTCGTGGGGGCCGGCGTGCACGACGCGGGGGCCGCGAGCGCCATGCTCAACGCGACGCAGCAGGTCGGCGCCTCGATCGGCACGGCCCTGCTGGCCACCCTGTCGGTGGGCGCGATCACCGACTACTTCACCGACGCCGCCATGTCGGGGCGCGACCCGGCCACCGATTCGCTGGTCGGGCTCGAGGCGCAGGTGGCCGGCTACACCACGGCCTTCACCTGGGCGGCGGCGCTGCTCGTCGTCGGCGCGCTGGTCTCCGCGGTCCTGATCAAGGCAACCAAGGAGGACCTGCCGACCGACGCGGTCGTGCACGCCGGCTGACGATCAGGTGACCTGATCGTCAGGGGTCCTGGCTCACCGTCGACAGTGAGCCAGGACCCCGTCAGCTGAGCCAGGACGAGCGCTGCCGCGGTTCAGCCCTTGTCGGCCATGGCCCGGAGGCGGGCGTTGTAGGCCTCGAGCTCGGCGTCACCGGTCCGGTCGGCGGCGCGGTCCAGCGCCTTGGCCCGCCGGCCGTCCGAGCTCGCCCACGAGAAGAAGACGACGGCGAGCACGAGGACCGTCGGCAGCTCGCCGAACGCCCACACGATCCCGCCGGCCACACCCTGGTCGGCGATGGGGTCGATGCCCCACTCCGCCGGTGGGTCGGCGAACGTGTCGACCACCAGCGAGCCGGCCATCATGATCGCCACGCCGAAGAACGCGTGGAACGGCACCGGCAGGAAGAGCTCGAGCATCCGGCCGGGGTGACTGAGCGTCCGCGGCCACGGGTCCTGCGCCACGATCGGGCCGAAGAACAGCAGCCCGGTGACCACGAAGTGCGCCAGCATGACCTGGTGCCCGATGGCGTTGCCCATCAGCGCGTCGAACAGCGGCGTGAAGTAGACGCCGTAGAGGCTGGCGATGAACAGCGGCACGGTGAAGAGCGGGTGCGAGACGAACCGCGCGAACCGGCTGTGCAGCGCCTCCAGCAGCAGCGCCCGCGGCGCGCCGGCCGCTCCCCGGCCGCGCGGGAGCGTGCGCAGCGCGAGGGTCACCGGCGCGGCCAGGAGCAGCAGCAGCGGCGTGATCAGCGACAGCACCATGTGCTGGGTCATGTGGACGCTGAACAGCACCATGCTGTAGCCGTTGAGCCACGTGCCGGTGACGGCGAACAGCGAGCCGGTCCCGCCGATCCACGCCAGCGTCCGCCACCAGGGCCAGCGCACGCCCGTTCGCCGGAGCGTGACGACGGCGGCGAGGTAGATCAGCAGGCCCAGGACGCTGAGCACCGCGAGGGCGGACTCCGGCCCCAGGTGGGGCAGGAACATCCGCCCCCAGGACGGCGGCTCCCCCGGCACCCACATGCCCGAGTGGTGCCCGTGCTCCACCGATGCCTCCGCTCCTGAACTGGTCCGTGCCTGCACCACTGTCCCACCGGCGGCCCCGCCCCGGGTCCCACCCTGAGCCTGCGAAGGGTGGGGAGGACGGGGTCCTCTTTCAGTCGTGGACCGGCGACTCGTGGCCCGCGTGCGCCGCGGCCTCGATCTGGAACGTGCAGTGCTCCATGTCGAAGTGCTCGCCGAGGCACTCGCACAGGGAGTCGAGGACACGGCCGCCGTGACCGGCCGCGAGGGCCTCGTCGGTGACCACGACGTGCGCCGACAGCACCGGCAGCCCGGAGGTGATGGTCCACGCGTGCAGGTCGTGGACGCCGATCACGCCGTCCACCTCGAGGATGTGGGTGCGCACGTCGTCGAGGTCGACACCCTTCGGCGCCGCCTCGAGGAGGACGTCGAGCGCCTCGCGGAGCAGGTGCCACGCCCGCGGCAGGACCAGGAAGCCGATGACCACCGAGGCGAGGATGTCGGCCGGGGTCCAGCCGGTGAGGAGGATGACGAGCGCGGCGACGATGACGGCGACGGAGCCCAGGGCGTCGGCGAGGACCTCCAGGTAGGCGCCCCGCACGTTCAGCGACTCCCGCCGTCCCTGGTGCAGGACCGCCAGCGACACCAGGTTCACCACCAGGCCCACCCCGGCGATGCCCAGCATCAGACCGGACGCGATCTCCGGCGGGTCACCGATCCGGCGGACGGCCTCGACCAGGACGTAGCCGGCCACGACGAGCAGCAGCAGACCGTTCGCCACTGCCGCGAGGATCTCGACCCGCTGCCAGCCGAACGTGCGTCGGCCTCGAGCCGGGCGCTGGGCCAGCGTGACGGCCCCCAGGGCGAGCGCGATCCCGGCTGCGTCGGTGGCCATGTGCCCGGCGTCGGCCAGCAGGGCGAGGGAGCCGGAGACGATCGCCCCGACGACCTCGGCGACCAGGACGGCGAGGGTGAGCCCGAGGACGACGATCAGGCGGCGGCGGTGACCACCGGCAGCGGTCACCGGCGCATGGGTGTGCCCGTGTCCCATGCCCCGCCTCCCTGCCGGTCCGCCGTCCTCAGAAGTGTGCCCCACGCGGCCGACGCCCCCCGCCGGATCTCCGGCGAGGGGCGTCGAGTGGCGCGCGGACTCAGATGGCGACGCCACGCTCCCGCAGCCACGGGAGGGGGTCGATCTTCTGACCGTTGAGACCGCCGACGTGCACCTCGAAGTGGAGGTGCGGCCCGGTGGACTGACCGCGGTTGCCCAGCAGCGCGATCGTCTCGCCGGCGCGGACGACCTGGCCCGCCTGGACCAGGATCGAGTCCATGTGGCCGTAGACGGTGACGTCGCCGTTCTCGTGCTGGATGTAGACGGCGAGCCCGAAACCGCTGGCCGGGCCGGCTTCGAGCACGACCCCGTCCATGGCGGCGTACTCGGGCGTCCGCATGGGCGCGGCGAGGTCGATGCCGGCGTGGAGCGTTCCCCACCGGGCGCCGAAGCCGCTGGTCAGCCGGGCACCGTCGACGGGCAGCACGGCCTTCGGGCGGGCCGCCTCGGCCGCGGCGGCCACTGCCGCCTGATCGGCCGCGACCTGCGCCTGCACCGCGGCCTCCTGCTCGGCCTCGCGGACGTTGCGGCTGACCGCGAGCTCGCCGAGGCGCTGGGTCGCGTCGATCGCGGTGATCTCCTCGGCCGGAGCCGCCTCGATGCCGAGCGCCTCGGCCACGCTCACCGAGTGGCTCACGGTGGACGTGGCCTGCGCGGCGGGGTCACCGGTGGAGAACGCGCTCACGCTGAGGGCGCCGACCATCGCGGCGGCCAGGTAGAGCCCGGGACGGCGACCGAGCAGCGGCGGCCGACGGCGGAGGAAGCCGGAACGGACGTCGTCCGCCGGGTGCGTCATGATCTCGGCCGCGGTGTCCGTCGCGGCGGGCACCACGACGTCCTCGACGGCCAGCTCGACCGGCGGTGAGGGGCGCTTGAAGGGCGTCGGCCGCGAGGCGACCGGCTCGGCTGCCACCGCCGTGGGGGCAACGGGCTCGGCGACGGGCTTCGCGGCCGCAGGCTTCGCCGCCGCGACCTTCGCGGCCGGCTTGGTGGTCGTCTTCGCGGCCGGCTTCGGCTTGGTCGTGGCTGCCGGGGTGGCCGCCGACTTCACGGCGGCAGGTTTCGCGGCCGGAGTCTTGGCGGCAGGAGTCCTCGCGGCCGCGGGCTTGGCGGCCGCGGGCTTGGCCGCCGCGGGCTTGGCCGCCGCGGGCTTGGCGGAGGCGGGCGCCGCGGTCGCGGGCTTCGCGCTGGTCCGGCCGGTCACCTTGGCGGCGGCAGCGGTCTTCGCGCCGGTGACGGCACGGGCGGTCGCCGCCTTCGCCGTCGCCGCTTTCGCCGTCGCGGCCTTGACGGTGGCTGCCTTGGCGGTCGCGGCCTTCGCCGACGCCGCCTTCCCGGTGGCAGTGCCGGCGGCCCGCGCACGGGCGGCGATCGTGCCGGCGGCAGCAGCCGCGGCCTTGCCGCCGGCGGTGCGCCGGGTCCGGGATGCGGGGGTCGCCCCGCCGGTGGTCTGGGCGGACCCGGTGCGCTGCGACTTCCCCTGCCGCTGCGACGGGACCGTGCTCGTGGCCTTCTCCCCGGCCGGCTTCCGCGAGGTTCCGCGGGCGGTGGTGAGGGTCGAACCGGTCCCCTGCACGGGCTCGGATCCCTCGGCGAGGAGGCGGTCGTGGTGGAGCGAACTCATGCACCTGACTTCCGTTGGCGGGCAATGCACAGCGGCTCCCGGGGAGAGGAGCGGGGCCCATGTAAACACGCCGTGACCGTTTCGTGATGTGGGACCAGGGGAATAGGGCCCTGCTTCTGTGCCGTGGACCACAAAGATTCAAGGATGTGGTTCCACGTTCTGCTCAATTGATGTCACGCTCAGTGAGGGGCGCGCCGTTACAGCTTGAAAGTCGCGCGATCCACGTCACGACGGGGCAGAAGGACCCTTGAAGGGGCCGAGTCGCGGCCCTATCGAGGGAGATTCCGACATGCGCGCAGTCACCTGGCACGGCCGAGCCGACGTACGTGTGGACACCGTCCCGGACCCCGTGATCCAGGAGCCGACCGATGTCGTCATCGAGGTGACGTCGTCCGGGATCTGCGGTTCCGACCTCCACCTGATCGAGGTGATGGCGCCGTTCATGACCGTCGGCGACGTGATGGGCCACGAGCCGATGGGGATCGTCCGGGAGGTCGGCTCCGAGGTGACGGCGGTCAAGGCCGGCGACCGCGTCGTCGTCCCCTTCAACATCTCCTGCGGCACCTGCTGGACCTGTTCGCAGGGCCTGCAGTCGCAGTGCGAGACCACCCAGAACCGGGAGAAGGGCTTCGGCGCCTCCCTGTTCGGTTACACGAAGCTCTACGGCCAGGTGCCGGGGGGCCAGGCCGAGTACCTGCGCGTCCCGTTCGGCAACACCCTGCCGATCAAGGTCCCCGAGGGTCCCGCCGACGACCGCTTCGTCTACCTCTCCGACGTCCTTCCGACGGCCTGGCAGGCGGTGCAGTACGCCGGCATCCCGAAGGACGGCAGCGTGCTCGTCCTGGGCCTGGGCCCCATCGGTGACATGGCCGCCCGCATCGCCCTGCACCTCGGCGCGAAGCAGGTGTTCGGCGCCGACGTCGTCCCCGAGCGGCTCGCGCGTGCGCGCGCCCGCGGTGTGACGGTCATCGACTCCACCAAGCAGGAGGACGTCGTCTCCGCCGTCCGCGATGCCACCGACGGCCGCGGGCCGGACGCGGTGATCGACGCGGTCGGGATGGAGGCCCACGGCTCTCCCCTGGCGTCCCTCGCGCAGAAGGCGACCGCGGTGGTGCCGGACGCGATCATGGAGAAGGTCATGCAGGTGGCCGGCGTCGACCGGCTGGCCGCGTTGAACACCGCGATCGAGGCCGTGCGCCGCGGCGGCACCATCTCGCTGTCCGGTGTCTACGGCGGGGCGACCGACCCGCTGCCGCTGATGCGCATGTTCGACAAGCAGATCCAGCTGCGCATGGGGCAGGCCAACGTCTGGCGCTGGGTGCCCGACATCCTCCCGCTGCTCACCGACGAGGACCCGCTCGGCGTGGACGGCTTCGCCACCCACCACGTCCCCCTCAGCGATGCACCCGAGGCCTACATGAACTTCCGCGAGAAGAAGGAGGGGACCGTCAAGGTCCTGCTCAAGCCCTGACCGCCGGACGGCGGGTGCCCGCGCACCCGCCGTGCGCCCGTCCCCTGTGAGCAGACCCACGTCCGCGGTGGGGCATGGCTGCCCCGCGGCACACCTTGCTCCTGGGGAGAGTTCTTCCTGCCCGGCCCACCTGAGGACGACGACGTCCGCCGGCCGTTCCTGCCCGCGACCCCGCGTCCCCTGGAGTTCCTGCTCGTGCCTCGCGCCCTGCTCGCCCTCGCCATCGGCGCCTTCGGCATCGGCACCACCGAGTTCGTCGTCATGGGCATGCTGCCCGAGATCGCCGACGACCTCGGGGTGTCGGTGTCGGCGGTCGGCATCCTCATCTCGGCGTACGCGATCGGCGTCGTGATCGGCGCGCCGACGCTGACCGCCCTCGGGCTGCGCTTCACGCCCCGCCAGACGCTGATCGCCCTGATGGTCGTGTTCGTCGTGGGCAACGCCCTGGCGGCGTTCGCCCCCACGTACGGCACCCTCGCCGCCGCCCGGGTG
>NZ_SPQM01000097.1 GCF_004570345.1 Blastococcus sp. CT_GayMR20
GAACCACGAGGGACCTCCTGGGGTCTGGCTGGGTGCTTGGCGGCTCCCAAACCGAACCCGGAGGTCCCTCCTCACATCAAGCTCTGCCTCGACCAGAGGCCCTGCACCAACGTGTCCGACCAGTACACCTAAGTCGAGGTGAACGGCAAGATCGTGCCGGGGAAGCCGAAGACCCGAGGCGGGGAGCGCCGCATCGAGATCGACCCGCGCGTGGTCGAGGCCCTGACGGTCCACCAACTCCGGCAGGGCATCGAGCGGGACGAGCTGGGCCTCGCCGGTGCCGGCCTCCGCGTCTTCACCCGCGAGGACGGGACCGAGCTGCTGCCCTCCACGGTGACCCACCTGTTCCTCCGCCTCGGGCGGGAGGCCGGGCTGCGCCCGGTCCGCCTGCACGACCTCCGGCACGGCGCGGCGAGCCTCATGCTGGCCGCCGGGGTCGACGTCGCCGTGGTGAGCAAGGTGCTCGGTCACTCGTCGGTTGCGATCACGGCGGATGTGTACTCCCACCTGCTGCCCGGGGTAGGCCGGGCGGCGACCGCTGCCGCCGCTGCGCTGGTCCGTCCTCGCGCGACCGCCTGAGCCGATGGTCACCTTCCACCAGGCGCGGGCGTTCGTGGCGGCCGAGCTGGCAGCGGAGTGGCCGGCGCAGCTCGGCACGTTCCACGTCCTCGCCCGGGGCTACGAGGACGCCGAGGTGTTTCGGGTCATCGTCGGCGCGCGGGAGCACCTGATCGACGGGGACGCGGACTTCGTGGAGTTCGACGCCCCGACGATCATCGTGTAGAAGGCGACCGGGCACGTGTCTGCGCTGCCGTGGACCGAGGGCGTCTTCGGACGCTATGACCCTGACCGGATGAGTCCGGTCACCGACCCGGCGGGGCTGGACGGGTGACGCCGCCCGAGCGGCTGCCGGACGGCTCTATCCGGGTGCCCCGGCGTGCCGAAGGACCGGGCGGCCTCGTCGGAGACGGTGTCGACGTCCTGCGATCGGGTGACCCCGGCTATGCGGAGTGGGACGAGTGGATGCGCCTGCGGCCCTCGGACGACGAAGGCTGACCGCGCCCACTATGCGACCACCGGAAGACCCGATGCGCCCACAATGCGCCCACATGATCTTGATTACGCCGCTGCGGCTCCACTCCTACGAGAGAACCAGCAGGTCAGACCGTTGTGCGGGAGGCGGGAGTCGAACCCGCACGCCCGAAGGCACCAGATCCTAAGTCTGGCGTGGCTGCCGTTACACCACTCCCGCGTGGACCAGGAGTGTAGGAGTAGCCCGCCCGGGTGCCGTCGGAGCCGTGGACACGCCGGTCCGCGCATCGTCTGGCAGGCTGTCGCCCGTGCCTCGCGACCCACGACAGATCCAGCTGGAGATCGACGCCGCCCGCGAGTCGCTCGCCGCGACGCTGGACGAGATCACGTTCCGGACCAGCCCCAAGCGTTGGAAGGCCAAGGGCGTCGAAGCCGCGCAGCGCTTCCTGCAGACGCCGGCCGGCAAGGCGACGATCGGTGCGGCCGGTCTGTTCATCACGTTCGTCGTCGTCCAGAGGATCCGGCACCGCAACGATTGACCGCCCGACTGTGAGCCGCCCCCGCCCCGACCCCGTCGGACCCGGGCAGGAGTCCGTCTGGGACTACCCGCGACCACCGAGCGCCGAGGTGACCGGGCGCCGGGTCGTGGTCGAGCTGGGCGGCCGGGTCGTGGCCGACAGCACGAGGGCGGTCCGCGTCTGCGAGACCAGCCACCCGCCGGTCTACTACGTCCCCCGTGAGGACGTCGCCCCGGGCGTGCTCGAGCGCGGGACCGGAAGCTCGTGGTGCGAGTGGAAGGGTCCGGCGACCTACTGGGACGCCGTCGTCGACGGCCGGCGGGTGCCCCGGGTCGGCTGGTCCTACGAGGACCCGACGCCCGGCTTCGAGCACCTGCGCGGCGCCGTGGCCTTCTATCCCGGCCGGGTCGACCGCGCCCTCGTCGACGGCGAGGTCGTGCGCCCGCAGGCCGGGGGCTTCTACGGCGGCTGGATCACCGACGAGGTGGTCGGGCCCTTCAAGGGCGAGCCCGGCACGCTCGGCTGGTGACGGCCGAACGCCCCCTCCCGCGGACGGGAGAGGGCGCTCGGGACGGCAGGTCAGCCCGTGTGGGTGCGGACCAGCGGCATGACGACGGTCTCGAGGACCTCGTCGGCGTACGCGTCGTCCACTGCTTCGCCCGTGAGCAGCCAGCGCTGGACCATCAGCGCACTCGTCGTCTCGGCGACGACGGAGCCGGTCAGCCCGGGCTGCACCTCGCCGCGCTGCTCGGCCCGCGCCCAGATCTCGGCGTATGCCTCCCGCCAGACGGCCAGCGGGCCGTTGCGGAAGGCATCGGCGAGGGCGGGCTGGTGGGGGATCGTCGACAGCAGGGACAGCGTGGCTGCACCGGTCGGGCCGGTGATGAGCCCGACCATCTGGTGCATCATCTCGCGCAGGTCGCCCTCGACCGAGCCGGTGTCCGGCGTCGCTGCGTCCGCCCGGTTCAGGTCCGAGATCGTGTCGACCACGAGGTCCTGCTTGGTGCGCCACCGCCGGTAGATCGTCGCCTTGCCGACGCCGGCCTCCGACGCGACCGCGTCCATGGTAAGAGCGCCGTAGCCGACGTCGGCCAGGAGCCGCAGGATCGCGGCGCGGATCACCCCGTCCCGGCTCGGGTCGCGGGGGCGACCACCTCGGCTGGGGCGGGCGACTTCGGTCGCGGCGAGAACGGCCATGTGGCAGACCTTAGACACTAAAGATACGAACGTTCCAGAACTTCGGCTGTCAGTTACCCGTGGCGTCACCCGGACGGGCCGACGACCCGCCGCGCGCCTGTCCGCTCCGCGGCGGCCGGTCAGTCATCCTCCGGACGTGGGAACCATCTGCGGCGGGGTCTGTGGCTGCCGCCAGAACTGGGAGGTGCCCGGCCGCGCCGACCGTGCCCTGCTCGCGACGTCGATCGGGCACGTGCTGCCGACCGTCTCCCGGCTGGCCAAGGCGCTCGGGCTGACCGTCTACTCCTCGCCGAACCTGCTCGACATCCTCGACGACCGCGGCGGTCGCGGACTGGAGCGGCTGTTCCAGCGGCTCGCCCGTGAGCTCACGCAGGCCGAGACCGAGGCCGTGCGGGTCGTCACCGACCCCCCGGGTGAGGGGGCGGCCATGACCGCCCGGCTGCTCACCGCGCCCACCCTGGCCGTCGAGCTGGCGCGACGCGGGGTGACCGTCGAGGTCGGCGTGCTCGCCGAGGCGGAGTTCTGGTCGGCCTACCAGCCGATCGTGTCTCTGGCCGACCGCTCGGTGGTGGCACACGAGGCGCTGCTGCGCGGCGTGGTCGACGGGCGCGAGGTGGGCGGCGGCGACCTCTTCTTCGTCGCCGAGCAGGCGGGCTGGCTGCACCGCCTGGACCGCATCGGCCGCGAGTCCGCGATCGCCGGCGCAGTGCCCTGGCTCGGGGACGACGACCTGTTCGTGAACGTCAACCCGACGTCGATCCTCCGGCCGCAGGTCTGCCTGGCCAGCACCGAACGCGTCGTCCACGAGACCGGCATCGAACCGTCGCAGCTGGTGTTCGAGGTCGTCGAGTCGCACGCGATCGCCGACCGCGGCCACCTGGTCTCGATCCTCGACCACTACCGCTCGCTGGGCTGGCGGGTCGCCCTGGACGACGTCGGCGCCGGCTGGTCCAGCCTGTCGCTGCTGGCCGCCGTCCGGCCGGAGGTGGTCAAGCTGGACAAGGGGCTCGTGCAGGAACTGCCGGACGACGGGGCGCGCACCGTCCTCAAGGCGGTCACCGACCTCGCCCACCAGCTCGGGGCCGTCGTCGTGGCCGAGGGGATCGAGACCGAGCGGCTCGCCGAGGAGGTCACCGCGCTGGGCGCGGACATGGGCCAGGGCTGGCTCTTCGGCCGGCCGGTCCGGCCGGAGCCGCCGGTGGAGGAGCCCGAGGGCCGGTGGCAGCCGGTGGAGCGCCGGCCGGTCAGCGCTTCCCCCACCCGGTGAGCACCTGGCGCTCGCGGTCGTGCCCGAGGATGCCGTAGCTCCCGGCGGGTAGGGCGAACAGTGCGCCGTTCTCCGGCGGCAGGCCGAGCCAGCGGGCGGTCAGCACGCGGAGCACGTGCCCGTGGGCCACGAGCGCCACGTCGCCGTCGGGGAGCCGCTCCGTGACCTGGGCGAGCACCCGGTCCACGCGGACGGCCACGGCGGCCAGGGTCTCGCCGGGTGTGGCGCCCGGGATCGTCCCGTCGGTCCACAGCGTCCAGGGGTGCCCCAGCTCGGCCCGGATCTCCGTCGTCGTCCGGCCCTCGTAGCCGCCGTAGTCGACCTCGACGAGGTCCTCCTCGACCCGGGTCGGAACGAGCCCGGCAAGGTCGGCCGTCCGGCGGGCGCGCTGCCGAGGGCTCACCCACACCTCCACGAACCGGCGGTCGGCCAGCGACTTCTGCAGGTCCCTGGCCTGCTCCTCGCCTTCGGGCAGGAGCGGCAGGTCGGTCACGCTGGTGTGCTGGCCGCTGCGGCTCCACTCGGTCTGCCCGTGCCGCAGCACGATGATCTCCCCGACCCGCCCACCGACGACCTCGCCCATCCGGACATCGAACACGCTGGCGGGAACAGGCGCGCGGGATCGTGTGCTGGCCCATGGCATGACCACTGCGCAACTGAGCGACACCTTCGCCCTCGGCGGCGACCTGCCCGTCCACCGCCTCGGCTACGGCGCCATGCAGCTGCCGGGACCCGGCGTCTGGGGAGAGCCGGCCGACCGCGCCGCCGCCGTCCGCGTCGTCCGCGCAGCGGTCGAGCAGGGCGTCGACTTCCTCGACACCGCGGACTCCTACGGGCCCTTCGTGAGCGAGCAGATCATCGCCGAGGCCCTCCACCCCTACGGCGAGGACCTGGTCATCGGCACCAAGGCCGGCTTCACCCGGCAGGGGCCGGGCGTCTGGACGGCGCTGGGTCACCCGGCCTACCTGACGCAGCAGGTGGAGCTCTCGCTGCGCCACCTGGGGGTCGAGCGCATCGACCTGATGCAGCTGCACCGCATCGACCCCGCCGTGCCGCTGGCCGACCAGCTCGGCGCGTTCAAGGAGCTGCAGGAGCAGGGCAAGATCCGCCACATCGGGCTGTCCGAGGTCTCGGTCGACGAGCTCGAGGCCGCACGCCAGATCGTGGACATCGTCAGCGTGCAGAACCTCTACAACCTCACCAACCGGCAGTCACAGGACGTCCTGGACCACGCCACCGCGCACGGCATCGCGTTCATCCCGTGGTTCCCGATCGCGACCGGCGACCTGGCCGCACCGGACAGCCCCGTCGCCGACATCGCCCGCGAGCTCGGCGCCACACCGTCCCAGGTCGCCCTGGCCTGGCTGCTGCAGAAGTCGCCCGTCGTCCTGCCGATCCCCGGTACGAAGTCGGTCGAGCACCTCACCGAGAACCTCGGCGCGGCCGGTCTCGAGCTCTCCGACGAGGACATGACCCGGCTGGACTCGCTGGCCTGAGTCAGGCCCTCGGGGCTCCGGCCACGAGCGAGTAGGCACTCGGCGCGGGCACGGCGTGCCCGCTCACCGGGCGGCGGGCGACGGACCTCGTCCGTCGCCCCTCCGACGGCAGGGGCGCCGGCCGCGGACGGTCGGTCAGCGGGCCGTCGAGCAGCAGGGCGCCGGCCAGATTCGCCATCCCGATCAGCCGGCGGGTTCCGGGCAGCGCGCCCACGATCCGGCACGCGCGCCCGCCGGCCGCCAGCTCGCTCGTGAACTCGGCGAGCGCGCTCAGTCCCGACGAGTCCCAGAACCGCGCGCCGGCCAGATCGACCACGACCTGGCGGGTACGGAGCGCCGCGGCGCGCGCCAGCGCGTCGGTCACGACGGGAGCGGTGGAGAGGTCGGCGTCGCCGGTCAGGCGGACGACGACCCGGTCCGGAGCGGGGACGAGGGCGGCGGTGAGCTGGGGCACGGGGCCTCCGGCGACTCGGCGACAGCTGACTGCCCGTGGCTCGACAGTCGCTGATGACCCTAGGTCGTCGCCCGCCTACTCCACAACGCAGAGCGACCAATTGCATGCGTGGAGTTTCCAAATCCGCAGGTAGACCCCGCTGCCCCGGCACCTCCCGTCAGCCGTCACCATGGCCGCGTGGACGCTGAGGACTTCCGTCAGGTCAGGGGCGCCGTGCGCCAGCTCGTGCGGGAGTCCGTCGTGCCCCGCGAGGAGCAGATCGAGGACGAGGACCGCATCCCCGACGACCTCAGGGCGCAGGTCGCCGACATGGGGCTGTTCGGGTACGCGCTGCCCGAGGAGTACGGCGGGCTCGGCGTGACCATGAGCGAGGACGTCCGACTCGCCTTCGAGTTCGGCTACACCACCCCGGCCTTCCGGTCGCTGTTCGGCACCAACAACGGCATCGCCGGTCAGGTCATCGCCAAGTTCGGCACCGACGAGCAGAAGAAGGCCTACCTGCCGCGGCTGGCCGCCGGCGACCTCATCGCCTCCTTCGCGCTGACCGAGGCGGAGGCCGGCTCCGACCCCGCGGGCCTGCGGACCAGTGCCCGACGGGACGGCGACGGATGGGTCGTCAACGGCAGCAAGCGCTACATCACCAACGCGCCGCTGGCCGACCTGTTCGTCGTCTTCGCCCGCACCGACCCGGCCGAGCGCGGCGGACGCGGGATCTCCAGCTTCGTGGTCGAGACCGCGACGCCGGGCGTCTCCGTCGGTCCGAAGGACAAGAAGATGGGGCAGTCCGGCGCCTGGACGGCCGAGGTGTTCTTCGACGACGTCCGCGTCGGTCCCTCGGGGCTGATCGGCGAGGAGGGGCGCGGGTACTCGAAGGCCCTGACGGTGCTCTCCCGCGGCCGGCTGCACATCGCCGCGCTGTGCGTCGGCATGGCCCAGCGGGTGCTCGACGAGTCGGTGGCGTACGCGGCGACCGCGAAGCAGGGTGGTGCACCGATCGGCCGGTTCCAGCTCGTGCAGGGGATGCTCGCCGACATGCACGCCGAGCTCCTCGCCGGGCGCAGCATGGTGCGTGAGGTCGCCGCCCGGTACGACAGCGGCGAGGACACCTCCGTCGGCCCGTCGTCGGCGAAGCTGTTCTGCACCGAGATGGTCGGCCGGGCGGTCGACAAGGCGGTGCAGATCCACGGCGGCATGGGCTACCTGAGGACGACGCCCGTCGAGCGCTTCTACCGCGACGCGCGGCTGTTCCGCCTCTACGAGGGGACCAGCGAGGTGCAGCGGGTCATCGTCGGCGGCGCGCTGCTGCGCGAGGCCGGCATGAGAACGGACCCTCCTGCCCCCCACCCCTCGCACGCTCGGGGCGGGTCCCTGCAGGAGGGCCGGTGAGTCCGGACGAGCGGGTCGTGCGCCGCGACGCCGTCGGCGAGCTGGGTGCAGCCCTGCGGGACCTGGTCGACGCCGCCGTACGTACCGAGGTGCCGCTCGAGGAACTGGGTGCCGCCACGGCGGCCGCCCGCGAGCTCGCCGCCCGCCTGCGGGCGGAGACGCGCGGACTGCACGACATCGCAGGAGTCGACGACCCGGAGACCGGCGAGCGCTGGTACAGCCCCGTCTACGGCCCGGGGAACCCGATCGCACCGCCGCTGGTGCCCACCGACTCCGCCGACGGCCGCGCCACCGGCCGCGTGACGCTGGGCAAGCCGCACGAGGGCCCGCCCGGACTGGTGCACGGGGGCGTGGTGGCCACCCTGCTCGACCACGTGCTGGCCCGGGCGGTCCGCGCGGCGGGCCGCGGCGGCCTGACCGCGACGCTGACGGTGACCTACCGGCGACCGGTGCAGCTCGGGATCCCACTCGTCCTGGCGGCCGAGACGGGGGAGGTCGACGGGCGGCGGACCACCGCACGCGCGCGGCTGACCCCCGAGGACGACCCAGGGACGACGCTGGCCGAGGCCGAGGGGCTGTTCGTGGCGCTGCGCCCCGAGCGGGCCGCCGACGTCTTCGCGCCGACGGGCCGGGACGTCGCGGCCTGGACCAGCCGCACCTGAAACCGGCGGCTGATCCCGCGGAGTTCCGCTACCGTCCGCCTCCCGCGATCCCGGAGGTATCCCGTGACCGAACAATTCGGATGGTCCCCCTACGGCCCGCTCCCGTCGACCGTGGCCCTCGGCGGGACCGATCGCGAGGACGACCTCCGGCCCGAGCTGGCCGACGTCGGCCGGCTCGCCCGGCGGGGACTGCGCGCGGTGATCGGCGCCGCGCGGGCCGAGGATCGGCCGCGCCTGTCGCGGATGCTCGCCGAGCACCTGGGTGCGGGTGCCGGTGCGCTCGACGTCGTCGAGGAGACCTGGCCGGGGTACGACCACGTGAACGTGCAGGCCGGGCTCGACGCCTGGGTCGCCGAGCCGGTCCGCAGCGCGGAGCTCGTCGGCGTCGCGAGCTTCCAGGGCGTGATGTTCGGCCTCGGCGACCTGCTCGCCGGCGGCCGCCAGGAGGACATGCACGGGCTGCGCCCGGGCAACCCGGCCAGCGTCAACCTCGCCTGCGGCCCGGACGGCGCCGTGCGCGCGTGCATCCGGTGCGGGGTGTACCTGGTGACCGAGGGGGAGACGCGCACCGCCGTGCTGCTGCGCGGTGCCGCGCCCGAGTTCGGGCAGGACTCCGTCTCGGTGCAGGTCATGAGCACCGACCCCTCGGCCGCGACCCGGGCGGCGACCGACATCCGGCAGGCGGCGCTGGACCACAACGTCTTCCGGGGCCAGGTGCTCTCGTTCGGGGTGGAGGTGTTCGGGCACGGCCGGACGCTGCTGCAGTTCCACCGCCGGCCCGTCATGACGGCCGACCAGCTGGTCCTGGCGCCGGACACGCTCGCGGAGATCCAGCGGCAGGTCGTGGAGGTGGCCCGTCACAAGGAGCGGCTGCTCGCCATGGGCCAGCACCTCAAGCGGGGACTGCTCCTCTACGGCCCTCCGGGGACCGGGAAGACGCACACCGTCCGGTACCTCACCAGCACGCTGGCGGGCACGACCGTTCTCCAGCTGACCGGCAACGCGCTGCACCTGATCAGCCAGGCCTGCTCGGTGGCCCGGGCCCTGCAGCCGGCGATGCTCGTCATCGAGGACGTCGACCTCATCGCCGAGGACCGCGGGATGCACCCCGGCCAGCACCCGCTCCTGTTCCAGCTGCTCAACGAGATGGACGGGCTGGCCGAGGACGCCGACGTCGTCTTCGTCCTCACCACCAACCGGGCGGACCTGCTGGAGCCGGCCCTCGCCGAGCGCCCGGGCCGGGTGGACCAGGCCGTGGCGCTCGAGCTGCCCGACGCCGACGCCCGCCGGGCGCTCTTCGAGCTCTACCGGGGGCCGCTCGAGGTCGACACCTCCGGCCTGGACGACGTCCTCGCCCGGACCCAGGGCGTGACGGCGTCGTTCCTCAAAGAGCTGCTGCGCCGCGCGGCCCTGCTGGCGGCCACCCGCACCGCCGAGGACGACCGGCTCACGGTGTCGGCGGCCGACCTGACGGCGGCGCTGGACGAGCTGCTGGACACCCGCAACGCGATGACCCGGACGCTGCTGGGCAGCACGCCCGGCTGACCAGCGGTCAGCTCGCCCGCGGTCCGGGGGTGTTCGCGGGGTCGCCGGCGGGGTCGAGGGTCGGTCCGCCCGCCGGGTGGAAGAGCGGTCCCGGCGCGCCCTCGCCGCGGCCCAGCGCGGCGACGAACTGCAGGAGCACCTCGTCGCTGCGGTGGGCCGGCGACCAGTCCAGCAGCCTCCGGGCGCGGGTCGTGTCGAGGGCGGGCACCTGCGTGCCGATGTCGACCCAGCCCGGCTCCGTCGGCACGACGTGCGCGGCGAAGGCGGCCTGCAGCGCCGTCCGGACGGCGAGCGCCGGCATCGGGATGCGCACGGTGCCGAGCGTGCGCGCCAGCAGGTCGGCGTCCAGGAGCGGCTCGGCGGCGAGGTTGAACGGACCGGGCGCGCGGCGGTCGAGCATCCGCACGATCGCGTCCGCGACGTCGTCGGAGTGCACGAACGACAGCGCCAGGCGCGGCAGCGGCAGGGGCAGCAGTCGCGCCACCGCACCGGGCAGCAGCCGGGCGGCGCCGAAGAGCACCGGCCCGAGGAAGTAGCGGCCGATCTCGCTGCCGGCCGACGGCTGCAGCACCAGTGTCGGCCGGACGACGGTCAGCGTGATCTCCGGGTGCCGGGACAGGACGGTGCGCACCTCGCGCTCGGCGGCGGACTTGTCGCGGCTGTACTGGGCGCTCGGGATGCCGGTGGTCGGCCAGTCCTCGGTGACCCGTTGCCCGACCGCCCCGGCCGCGTAGGCGCCGATCGAGGACATGTGGACGAACTGGCGGACACCCGCGGCGGCCGCGGCGCGGGCCACGCGCAGGGTGCCCTCGACGTTGACGCGGTGCAGGTCGTCGGGACGCCGTCCCGGCTGCAGGGCCCAGGCGAGGTGGACGACGGCGTCGGCACCGCCCACGAACTCGGCGATCTCGGCCTCGCTCGCGGGCTCGCCCAGGTCGGCGAGGTGCCACCGGACGCCCGTGTAGGGCGCCACCTCGGGCGGGCGGCGGCGGGCGAGCGCGCGGATCTCGGCCACGCCGCCGGCCGGGTCGGTCAGCCGCCGCAGCAGGGCGGTGCCGACGTTGCCGCTCGCGCCGGTGACGGCGACTTTCATGCCGCGGAGGTGGTCGGGGGTGAGCTCAGCCATCCCTTGCCGCTACCCGGGTCCTTGGGCCGCAACCGGGCGTAGGTTCCGCTGGTGATCAGGGGCGCGCACGTGATCCTGTACAGCAGCGACGCCGAGGCGGACCGGGCCTTCCTCCGGGGCCTGCTCGGCCTGGGCGAGGTCGACGCCGGGGGTGGCTGGCTGATCCTGCAACTGCCACCGGGCGAGGTGGCGGTGCACCCGGCCGAGACGTCCGGCGCGGTCGAGCTCTACCTGGTCTGCGACGACGTCGACGGCACGGTGGCCCAGCTGGCCGAACGCGGCGTGGTCTTCGAGGGGCCGGTCTCCGACCAGGGCTGGGGGCGGCTCACGACCATCCGGCTGCCCGGCGGTGGGCGGCTCGGTCTCTACGAGGCGCGCCACCCGACCGCCTTCGACCTCTGAGGCGGTCAGCCGAACGACAGACCGCGCTCGGCCAGTGCCTCGCGGAGGATCCGCAGGGCCCTGGGGCCCACGCCGTGCAGCTGCCCCAGCTCGCGCTCGGGCACGCCGGCGAGCTGGTCGAGCCGGGTGTACCCGGCCAGGCGCAGCGCGCCTGTGGCGGGGGCGCCGATGCGGGGGAGGTCGGAGTCCGCGGTGGGCACGCAGTCATCCTGCCGGTCAGTCGGGTCCGAGGTACACGTCGTCGGGCTGGTCCGGCGCCGGCTCCTTCAGCTCCACGAAGATCGAGTGGGTCGGGGTGTCGCCGGTGTTCTCGCCGCGGTGCTGCTGCGCGGGGACCCAGGCCGTCGTCCCTGCGGAGATCTCGACGTCCCGCTGGGCGTCCCCGTGGAAGAGGCGCCTGCGGAACGAGCTCAGCGTGTACATGACGCTGTCCGGGTGTTCGTGCACCGTGGTGCTGTCGCCGGGACTGTCGGTGTACTCGAGCACCCGCACGCGGTCGTTCTCGAAGACGACCTTGTAGTGCTGCGGGTTGGTCTCAGCGGGGTCGAGGTTCATGCGCCCTGATCGTGCTCGCGCCCGGCCGCGCTGACCAGGTCTTCCGCCGCGGGTGGTTCGTCGTCCAGGGCCCGGCCGCGACGCTCGGGCAGGCCCCACGTGGCGAGCGCACCGAGCAGGAAGAAGGCCGCGAACGTGCCGAAGACCAGGCCGGTCCCGCCGGCGTCCAGCAGCGGTGGCACGCACAGCGGGGCGGCGATCGACGCCAGCCGGCCGAACCCGGCGGCGGCCCCGGCCCCCGTCGCGCGGAGCACCGTCGGGTAGACCTCCGGCGTCACGGCGTACAGCGCGCCCCAGGCGCCGAGGTTGAAGAAGGACAGCACCATGCCGGTGACCAGCACCGTGGCCTCGCCGTCGGCCTGGGCGAACATGCCGGCCCCGGCCGCGGAACCGACCAGGAAGACCGCCAGCGTGGGACGCCGACCCCACTTCTCGATGAGGAAGGCGGCCACCGCGTAACCCGGGAGCTGCGCCAGCGTGATGACGAGGGTGAAGCCGAAGGACCGGACGAGCGAGAAGCCCTGGGCGACGAGCAGCGTGGGCAGCCAGATGAAGGCGCCGTAGTAGGCGAAGTTGACGCTGAACCACACGATCCACAGAGACGCCGTGCGCAGGCGGCTGCCCACCGCCCACAGGGCCCGCGGGCCGGGGGAGTGCACCGGCCGGGGGAGCGGCGACTCGACGGCGGCCACCCCGGCCGCCCGTTCGAACCGCCGGACGGCCGCCTCGGCCTCCTCCACGCGGCCACGGGCCTCGAGGTACCGCACCGACTCGGGCAGTCCGCGCCGGACGACGACGGCGTACAGCGCGGGAAGCGCGCCGATGGCCAGCGCCCAGCGCCACCCGTCGTCGCTGCGGGGGACGACGAAGTAGCCGATGAGGGCCGACAGCGTCCAGCCCACCGCCCAGAAGGCCTCGAGCAGCACGACCACGCGACCGCGCACCCGCGCCGGGGCGAACTCGCTGACCAGGGTGGACGCCACCGGCAGCTCCGCGCCGAGGCCCAGTCCGATGAGGAAGCGGAAGACGAGCAGGGCGCCGACCGACCACGACAGGGCGGCGGCACCCGTCGCCAGCCCGAAGATCAGCAGCGTGGTGGCGAACACCTGGCGCCGTCCGTAGCGGTCGGCGAGCAGACCGCCGAGGGTGGCGCCCAGGGCCATCCCGACGAACCCGATGGAGCCGATCCACGACAGCTCGGTCGGCGACAGCTGCCACTGCACGGCCAGCGCGGCCATCACGAACGAGATCAGGCCGACGTCCATGGCGTCCAGCGCCCAGCCGAGACCCGACCCGACCACCAGCCGGCCGTGCTCACGGGTGAAGGGCAGCCGGTCGAGCCGTTCGGCCCGGGGAAGCGGAGGAACGGTCATGGCGAAAGTCTGGCAACGAGCGGTGGCGGCCGCGCCCTGGCGCCTCGGTAACCTGTGGGTTACGGTAACGCCGAAGTTACCGAGAAGGGCGGGCCGTGAAGCACTACGAGGCGTCCGCGCAGATCGCCGCTCCGCCGGAGGCGGTCTGGGCCGTGCTCACCGACGGCGCCGGCTGGTCGTCGTGGGACTCGGGCGTGACCGGTGTCGAGGGGCGGATCCAGCCGGGGGAGAAGGTCACCATCCGGTCGGAGGCCTCTCCCGGGCGGGCCTTCCCCGTCGAGGTGACCACGTTCGAGGCCCCGCGCCGGCTGGAGTTCACCGGCGGCATGCCGCTCGGCCTGTTCCGCGGGGTGCGCACGTACACGCTCACGCCGACCGGCAGCGGCACCCGGTTCGACATGCGCGAGGAGTACACCGGTCCGCTGCTCGGCCTGGTCTGGCGGTCGATGCCGGATCTGCAGCCGTCCTTCGACCGGTTCGCGGCGGGGCTCAAGGCCCGTGCCGAGTCCGGTGCCTGAGCCGGCGCGCGACCCGTTCGAGACGCTGGGCGACCCGAACCGGCGCGCGATCCTCGGCCTCCTCGGGACCGACGGCCGTTCGGTGCAGCAGATCGCCGAGGCACTGCCGATCAGCCGGCCGGCGGTGTCCCGCCACCTGCGCCTGCTCAAGGAGGCCGGCTTCGTCGTGGAGGAGCCCCAGGGCACCCGGCGGATCTACCGGCTGCACGACGAGGGGCTCGCCGCGGTGCACGCCTACCTGGAGCGGGTGTGGGGTGAGGCCGGGGCGCGTTTCCGGTTGATGGCCGAGAACACCGAGCCGTGACCGAGCCGCTGCGCCTCACGCTGGACGTCGCCTGTCCCGCCGACCACGCGTTCGCCGTCTGGACCTCGGGCATCGGCACCTGGTGGCCGGCCGACCACACGGTCACCGGCGAGGACGGGCTGGACGTCGTCCTCGAGCCACGGGTCGGTGGCCGCATCTTCGAGCGGACCTCCGCCGGCATCGAGCACGTCTGGGGTGAGATCACGCGGTGGGATCCGCCGTCCCGGCTGGACTACCTGTGGTTCCTGCGGGCCGACCGCACCGACGCCACCGACGTCTCGATCGCGTTCGTCCCGGTCGGCGAGGGCCGGACGCGCGTCGAGATCACCCACTCCGGCTGGGAGCGCCTGGGCACGCGCGGGGGCGCCTGGCGCGACCGGAACCACCAGGGCTGGTCCACGCTCCTGCCGCACTACGAGGCGGCGGTCGGCTGACTCAGGCGGTGCGCACGTGGGCGGTGACCAGCTCCGCGACGCGGTCGGGGGCGAGCTCGGGGACCCAGTGCGTCACGTCGTCCAGCACCTCGAGCCGGTAGGGGGCGTCGACGTACTGCCGCGTGGCCTCGGTGCAGGTCCGGCCGAGGAAGGCGTCGCCGGTGCTCCAGATGTGCAGGGTCGGCACGCGGACCGTGCCGACAGGGTCGCGGCCGCCCCACGGGAGCGCGCGGTACCAGCCCAGCGCCGCGGAGAGGGCGCCCGGCTCGCGCATCCGCCCGACGTAGTGGGTGGCTGCCTCCTTCGACAGCCCACCGCTCCGCAGCATGCGGCGCAGCGGGTTGCCGCCGCCGGAGAGCAGGAGGCGCTCGGGCAGCAGCGGGAGCTGGAACAGCCCCACGTACGCCGACCGCAGCGCCTGGTCGCTGATCACCATCGCCTTGGCCATCGCCGCGGGGTGGGGCACCGAGATGGCGGTCAGCGTGCGCACGCGGTCGGGGTGCCAGGCGCCGAGCGCCCAGGCGACGTTGGCGCCCCAGTCGTGCCCGACGACGTGCGCCGTCTTCAGGCCGGCGGCGTCCAGGAGCGCCATGACGTCGGCCGTCGTCTCCCGCAGCGTGTAGTGGCGACGCCCGCGCGGCCGGGCCATGGGGGAGTAGCCCCGCTGGTCGGGGGCCAGGGTGCGCAGCCCGGCCTGGTGCAGCGCCGGGCTGACGTGCTTCCAGGCGGTCGCGTCCTGGGGGAAGCCGTGCAGCAGGATGACCGGCTCGCCGTCCTGTGGCCCCCCGTCCACCACGTCGAACGTCAACCCGTCCCGCCGAAAGCTGTCCACGCACCAGATGCTGCCTTGAGAAGGGATGTCGCGACGAGCGGGGGGCCGGAGGCTCCCCCGACGAGGGACGGCCGCGGTCGTCGTCCCGGAGGGACGACAATGGATGAATGGAGCTGATCGTTCTGGTGGACGACGAGGGTCGGGCGATCGGCGAGATGCCCAAGCCGCTGGTCCACCACGGCGAGACGCCGCTGCACCGTGCCTTCTCCGCCTACCTCTTCGACGAGGCCGGCCGGTTGCTCATCACGCGGCGGGCCGACGACAAGGCGACGTTCCCCGGGATGTGGACCAACACCGTCTGCGGCCACCCCGGCCCGGGTGAGGACGACGCCGACGCGATCGCCCGCCGGGCAGAGTTCGAGCTGGGGCTGGGCGTCGCCGACGTCCGTCCCGCCCTGCCCGGGTACCGCTACCGAGCGGAGTTCCGCGGCGTCGTGGAGAACGAGATCTGCCCCGTGTACCTGGGCCGCTTCACCGGGTCGCCCGCCCCGGACCCCACCGAGGTGGGGGAGTGGGCGCTCCTCGACTGGGCGGCGTTCCGCGAGCGGCAGGAGTCCGAGGGCGACGCCTGGTCGCCGTGGTGCCGGGAGCAGGCGCGGCTGATCGAGGAGGCCGGGCTGGTTCCGTCGAGCTGAGCGGAGCTCAGTTCGCGGGGGCCATCTCCGGCTCGGCGTCGTCGCCCCGGCCGAGGGCCAGCTGCTCGCGCGGCAGGATGATCTCCGAGACCAGCGACGCCGACATGACGGCGCTGACCGCGTCGGCCTCGATCGGCCGCGAGAACAGGTAGCCCTGCGCGATGTCGCACCCGAGGGCGGCGACGGTCTCCGACTGCTGGGTGGTCTCGATGCCCTCGGCCACGGTGAGCAGTCCGAGGGTGCCGGCCAGCTCCACGATCGCGCGGGTGATGACGTCGTCGTGGGCGTCGCGGCCGAGGCCGTCGACGAACTCACGGGCGACCTTGAGCATGTCGATCGGGAACCGGCGCAGATAGGCCAGCGACGAGTAGCCGGTGCCGAAGTCGTCGATCGCGATCCGCACGCCGAGGCCCTTGAGCAGCCACAGGGTGGCCGCCGCGGCGTCGCGGTCGTGCATCAGCACGGTCTCGGTGATCTCCAGGACCAGGCGCCGCGGCTCGAGGCCGGACGCGGCGAGGGCCGCGCCGACCTGCTCGACGATCTGCTCGTCGCCCACCTGGCGCGCCGACAGGTTCACGGTGACCAGGAGGTCCTCCTGCTCGGGCGACTCGGCGACCCAGCGGGCGGCCTGGCGGCAGGCGTCGTTGAGGACGAGCTCGCCGATCTGGGTGATCAGGCCGCTCTCCTCGGCGAGGGTGATGAACTGGTCCGGGGACCGCAGCCCGTCCGTCGGGTGCTCCCAGCGGACCAGTGCCTCCGCGCCGATGGGCCGGCCGGTGCGCATGTCGATGAGCGGCTGGTAGACCGTGCGGAGCTCGCCGTTGGCGATGGCCGCGGCCAGCTCGGACGCCGAGTCCTTGCGGGTCGTCGTGGAGTTGCCCAGGCCCGGCTCGTACACCAGGAAGTCGCTGCCCAGCGAGCGCTTGGCCGCGTACATCGCGATGTCGGCGTGCCGGACGAGCGTGTCGGCGTCCGGGTAGTCCTGGTCGCCGAGCGCGACGCCGATGCTGGCGCCGACGGTGGTGACGACGCCCTCGCCGAGCAGGACGGGGACGTCCAGCTGGGCGCGGATGCGGTCCACGACGCGGGCGACGCCGAGCCGGTCGATCGGCCCGTTGAGCAGGACGACGAACTCGTCACCGCCGAGGCGGGCCGCGGTGTCGGCCGGGCGCAGGCAGCCGCGGAGGCGGTCGGCGACTGTGCGCAGGAGCATGTCGCCGGCCTCGTGGCCGAAGGTGTCGTTGACCGGCTTGAAGCCGTCGAGGTCCAGGTAGAGGACCGCCGGCCAGATGCGCGTGCGCCCGGCCGTGTCGACGGCGTGCCGCACGCGGTCCAGGAACAGGGTGCGGTTGGGCAGCCCCGTCAGGGGGTCGTGCAGCGCCTGGTGCCGCAGCTGCTCCTTGAGGTCGGTGACCTGGCGGAGGTTCTCCTCCAGCCGGCCCCGCTCGAGCGAGGTCGCCACGTGGCGCGCGAAGGTGTCGAGCAGCGCGAGGTCGCTCGAGCTGAACGTCGTCACGTCGCCGAGCCGGCCACCCACGAGCAGCAGGCCGTGGACGCGGTCGTCGGTGCGCAGCGCGGCGGCCATCGCGTCCTTCAGCCCGCGGCTGGCGGCATAGCCGTCCAGGTGCTGCTGTCCCCGGCTGTTGCCGGTGCGCGTGGTGAGCGCACCGGACGCCGAGGCCAGGCGGAGCAGGCGGTTGTGGTCCTCGAGGTCGTCGAGCGGCGCCATGACCACGGCGTCGTCGCCCTCGCGGCTGCGGCTGACGGTCGCGCCCTCGAGCCCGGCGGGGCCGAGCAGCACGAGCTCGGCCATCTCGGCACGGAACGCCGAGCGGACCGACGCGAGGAAGTCGCCCAGGGCCTCCTGGCTGTCGCCGCTGTGCAGCAGCTGGGTGACCTCGTGCAGCAGGCGGAGGTTCTCCTGCTGCTCGCGGGCACCGGTGTAGGCGCGGTAGGCCGCGACGATGAGGAACGTCGGCAGCGCCAGCAGGGCCAGCGCCGCCGGGTCGGTGACCGCCGACCGGGCGAGCACCAGGCCCACCGCGGCCGAGCCCAGCGTGAAGGGCAGGGACAGCGCCAGCATCTCCAGGAGCGGTGCCAGGTGGGCCCGCCCCTCGGAGAGGCTGATGACGGCGAAGATGCAGAGGTCCGCGGTCACGGTGATGACGAGGACGGCGATCAGCGCCGCCAGCCAGTCCCACATCCCGACGGAGTGCGAGAGCCCGGCGAAGACGATGGTGGCCAGGGAACCGCCGAGGGCGGAGATGGCCACGTTGAAGGCCAGCTTGATGCCCCGCTGCCGGCGCTGGACGACCAGGGTGATGCCGAAGCCCAGCACCTGGGCCATCACCAGCTCACGCGGGGTCGCGAGGAGCAGGCCGGCGCCCAGGACGAGGTCGCCCATGGAGAAGGTGTGCGCCTCGCGCTGCCACTGGACGTGGACGACCAGGGCCTCGCTCAGCGTGAACGCCACCGCCCAGAGCACCCACGGCAGGGTCACGGCCGTGGGGGCGTCGGGCAGCGAACGGACGACGAGGACGAACAGGGCCACCGCGATCGCAGCCACGGTCGCCGTGAGCAGCGTGATCCGCTGGGCCGGGCCGAGGCGGAACCGCCGCGGCGCAGCCGGAGCGAGGCCGTCCGTGATCGCCGTCATCGCGTGCCGCCCAGTCCGTGGGCGCTGCCGGGCTCCGGTCCGTCGACGGCGGGCACGGGCCGCTCAGCGGCGTCGCCGACCTGGGTCGTCGTCTGCTCGTTGCTGCTCATTCCGTGCACCTCCTTCTCCAGCCGTGGTCCGCACATCCGTGTGTGCCGTTGATGTCGGCACCCACCTGGGGGTTCTTGACGTTTGACGTACCGCCGGCGCCCGCCTTTCCCCCCAGCGGGTGAGGCGCCTCCGGCAGACGGCAGAGACACCACCGCCCGGAGTCCCACGGCTACGTGCCGAGGAGCTCCGGGCGGTGGTGCACCTGTCGTTCGGGGGTGGTGGTGGACGGCGCGGGGGCGCCGTCCACCACCGGTCGGGGCTTACGCCCACTCGCCTCCGGACCAGCTCATGCCGGACCAGCTCATGCCGGACCAGGACATGCCCGACCACGACATGCCGCTCCAGCTCATGCCGGACCAGGACATGCCCGACCACGACATGCCGCTCCAGCTCATGCCGGACCAGGACATGCCCGACCACGAC
>NZ_SPQM01000098.1 GCF_004570345.1 Blastococcus sp. CT_GayMR20
CGAGCAGGCCCGGGAGGCCCGCGTCCGGCTCACCGACGGGTCCCCCACCGTCGCCCTGCACCAGTTCATGGCCGACCGTCTCCGGCTGATCGACCTGCACATCGACGCCGTCACGTGGGACGCCCACCGCACCGACGACGGCACCTGGCAGATCACCGGCGTGTGGCAGGCGGGTGAGAAGTCCGGCACCACGCGCTGGAGCTTCGACATCCCCTCGCGCACCGTCGCCCCCTACGACGCCGCGACCACGGACTTCGCCGAGGGCACCCGCCTCGTGCGCGTCGTCCCGGACGTGCCTGCCGGCCTGGCCGCCGCACCCGTCCGCCGCGGCGTCACGGTGGTGCGCGAGGCCGGACGGGGCTCCGACGACCTCGTCCACGACACCGTCACCCCCGACGTCCTGCCGTCGGACCTGGCCCTGCACGAGGACGAGCGGGTCCGGGACGTGCACCCGACCAGCGGCGCACCGGACGAGCGCTCGGTCGAGGCCCTGCTCGACGAGGTCGCCGAGCACGACACCGTGGTCCTCGGCCGCGGCAGCGAGGTGTCCGAGGACGAGGACCCGCGGGCGCGCATCCCGGCCTGGGAGGACATCGTCTTCGGGGTCCGCCGGCACCGTTAGGCCCTCTGCAGGGGCCCGCCGCGAGCCTGCGAGCGGTGGGGGGCAGAGGGTCCTTATTTCGTTCGCCTCGGTCAGTACCCCGGCCTAGCCTCGGCAGGGCCATGGACGACACCCCCGACGCCTCCCCCGACGGCCGGGGGAAGCTCTCCGCACTCCTCCGGCTGGTGCCGTTCGCGCGCCCCTACCGGGGTCTCGTGGCCCTCACCTTCCTGGCCGCGCTGCTCGCCACGCTGGCGCAGCTGGCCGTCCCGCTGCTGACGGCGGCCGTGGTCGACGGACCGATCGCCTCCGGCGACCGCGCCGGTCTGATCCCCCTGGTCGGCCTGGCGCTGCTGTTCGGGATCGCCGAGGCGGCCCTGTTCTTCCTGCGACGGTGGGCGATGAACCGCAGCTGCCTGCGGATCGAGCGCGACCTCCGCGACGTGCTCTACCGGCGGCTGCAGCGGCTACCGGTGGCCTTTCACGACCGCTGGTCCTCCGGGCAGCTGCTGTCCCGGGCGACCTCCGACGTCTCGACGGTCCGCCGGTTCGTCGGCTTCGCCGCGGTGTTCCTGGCGGTCAACCTGGTCACCTGCGTCGTCGTCCTCGCGCTGCTCATCGTCACGTACTGGCCGCTGGGCCTGGCGGTGCTCCTCACCACCGTCCCGCTGACCGTGCTCGGGCTGCGTTGGGAGCGGCGCTACAACCTGCAGGCCCGCCTGGTGCAGGACGAGCAGGGCGAGCTGACCACCGACGTCGAGGAGGCGGTGCAGGGCATCCGGGTGGTCAAGTCCCTCGGCCGCAGCGGGCTGGTCTTCGACCGGTACGACGCGAAGGCCACGCGGCTGCGGCGCCTGGAGCTCGACAAGGTGCGGACGCTGGCGCTCCTGTGGTGCGTCTTCGAGTTCCACCCGCAGGTGACCCTCGCCCTGATCCTGGTCGGCGGCGCGGTGGCGGTGAACACCGGCGCGCTCACCGTCGGGGGGCTGGTGGGCTTCGTCGCGCTGTTCACCGTGCTGCTCTGGCCGATCCTGTCCCTGGGCTTCCTCTTCGCCTTCGCGCAGGAGACCGCCAGCGCCTGCGACCGGATCGGCGAGCTCCTCGACGCCCCGGTCACCGTCACCGACCGGCCGGGCGTCGTCCCCGCCGCCGTCGGCTCGCCCGCGCGGCTGCGGTTCGAGGGCGCCGGCTTCACCTACCCCGGCACGTCCTCGCCCGTGCTGGACGGCGTCGACCTCGACGTCGCGCCCGGCGAGACGGTGGCCCTCGTCGGCGCCACCGGCTCGGGCAAGACGACGCTGACCGCACTCGTGGGCCGCCTCTACGACGTCACCGCCGGGCGGGTGACCCTGGACGGCGTCGACGTCCGGGACCTGCCGCTGAGCCAGCTCCGCAGCGTCGTGGCCACGGCGTTCGAGGACGCGACGCTGTTCTCGATGAGCGTGCGCGAGAATCTCACGCTGGGCCGCCCGGACGCCACCGAGGCCGATGTCCAGGAGGCGCTGCGGGTGGCGCAGGCCCAGTTCGTGCACGACCTGCCGTGGGGCCTGGCCACCCGCATCGGCGAGCAGGGGATGTCCCTGTCCGGCGGCCAGCGGCAGCGGCTGGCGCTCGCCCGCGCCGTCCTCGGCCGGCCGTCGGTGCTCGTCCTCGACGACCCCCTCTCGGCCCTCGACGTCCACACCGAGGCGCTGGTGGAGGCCGCCCTGCGCGACGTCCTCGCCGGGACGACGGCGCTCGTCGTCGCCCACCGCCCCTCGACCGTGCTGCTCGCCGACCGGGTCGCCCTGCTCGCCGGCGGCCGCGTCACCGCGGTCGGCCGGCACAGCGACCTGCTCGCCGAGGTGCCCGAGTACCGCGACCTGCTGGCGCAGGACAGCGAGCTGGTCGAGGCCGTCCGATGAGCGAGCCGCCTCCCGACGATCACGAGAGCTGGCGCGGCGTCGCCACCGAGGACCGCGAGGAGCTGTCCACCGGTGCCGGCGTCTTCCTGCGGGCGCGCTCGCGCCGGCTGCTCGGCGAGCTGCTGGCCCCGCACAAGCGGTCGCTGTGGGGCCTGCTGGCCACGATCACCGTGCAGAACGTGGCCTGGCTGGCGGGCCCGTTCCTCGTCGGCGTCGGCATCGACGTCGCCGTCCCCGCGCTGATCGACGGGAACGCCTGGCCGCTGGTGTTCATCACCGTCGCCATGCTGGCCGCGGCCGTCCTGGACACCGTGCTGCGGTACGTCTTCCTCACCTGGTCCGGCCGGGTCGGGCAGGCCGTGCTGCTGACCCTGCGGCGGCGGGTGTTCCGGCACGTCCAGCGGCTGCCGCTGTCCTTCCACGAGCGCTACACCTCGGGCAAGACGATCAGCCGGTTGACCAGCGACGTCGAGGCGCTCGCGGAGCTGCTCGACGAGGGCCTGGACAACCTGGTGACCGCGCTGTTCAGCGTGCTCACCATCGGCGTGGTGCTGGTCGTCCTCGATCCACCGCTCGGCCTGGTCGCCCTCCTCGGGTTCCCGCCGCTGTTCCTGGTGGCGCGGTGGTTCCAGCGCAACTCCACGGCCGCCTACCGTCGCACCCGCGAGACGGTCGCCGCGCTGATCGTGCAGTTCACCGAGACGTTCGGCGGCATCCGTGCGGTGCAGGCGTTCCGGCGGGAGCCGCGCAACGACGAGCTGAACGCCGTCCTGAACGAGGACAACCGGCTCGCCCACGACCGCGCCTTCTGGCTGATCGCGGTGTTCGTGCCCGCGGTGACGCTGATCGGCAACCTGGTCACCGTCGCCGTCCTCGGCTACGGCGCGCTCCGGGTGATGGACGGCGACCTCGAGGTCGGCGTCCTCGTGTCGTTCCTGCTCTACCTGCGGCGGTTCTTCGACCCGTTGCAGGACGTGGCCATGTTCTACAACTCCTACCAGTCGGCCACCGCCGCGCTGGAGAAGCTGTCCGGCGTCCTCGAGGAGCGCCCGACGGTGCCCGAGCCCGCCGAGCCGGTGCCGCTGCCCGCCGCGCACGGCGAGGTGGTGTTCGACGCCGTGCGGTTCGGCTACACCGCGCGCACCGTCCTCGCCGGCCTGGACCTGACCATCCCGGCGGGCGAGACGGTGGCGCTCGTCGGCGCGACCGGCGCGGGAAAGTCGACGCTCGCCCGGCTCGCGGCGCGGTTCTACGACCCGCTGGACGGCGCCGTGCGGCTCGACGGCGTGCCGCTGGACCGGCTGGCGGACGACGACCTGCGCCGGGCCGTCGTCATGGTGACCCAGGAGAGCTTCCTGTTCTCCGGCACCGTCGCCGACAACATCGGGTTCGGCCGCCCCGGGGCCACCCGCGCGGAGGTGGAGGAGGCGGCGCGCGCCATCGGGGCGCACGCGTTCATCACGGGCCTGCCGGAGGGCTACGACACCGACGTCCGCAAGCGGGGCGGGCGGCTGTCGGCGGGGCAGCGGCAGCTGGTCAGCTTCGCGCGGGCCTTCCTCGCCGACCCCGCGGTGCTGATCCTCGACGAGGCGACCAGCTCGCTCGACGTGCCCAGCGAGCGGCTGGTGCAGCACGCGCTGCAGACGCTGCTGGCCGACCGGACGGCGCTGATCATCGCCCACCGGCTGTCGACGGTGGAGATCGCCGACCGGGTGCTGGTCATGGAGGACGGGCGCATCGTCGAGGACGGCTCCCCCGCCGACCTCGTCGCCGGGGTGGGCCGGTTCGCCGATCTCCACCGGGCGTGGGCGGACAGCCTGGTCTGAGTGGAACAGCCCGGTCAGCCCGGTCGTTCACCGGGCATGAGTGCTTCGGTGTCGATGCCCCTGGGCGGCGTCCAGGTCGGTTCCTACGACAGCTACGAGCAGGCCCAGGCCGCCGTCGACTACCTGTCGGACGAGAAGTTCCCCGTCGAGAACGTGACGATCATCGGGACCGACCTGCGCATGGTCGAGACCGTGACCGGCCGCCTCACCCAGGGCCGGGCGATCGCCGCCGGCGCGGCCGGGGGCGCCTGGTGGGGCCTCTTCGTCGGCCTGCTCCTCGGCATCTTCTCCACCGACGGCGCCGGCTGGATCGGCTCGGTGCTCACCGGTCTGCTGGTCGGTCTGCTCTTCGGTGCCCTGTTCGGGTGGATGGGCTACCGCGCCACCCAGGGACGACGGGACTTCACGAGCACCAGCCGGATCACGGCCAGCCGCTACGACGTCATGTGCAACCCGGCCTTCGCCGAGGACGCCCGCGCGCGGCTCGCCCGCTTCTCCCTGCGCGGTTAGGCCCCCTGCAGGGGCCCGCCGCGAGCCCGCGAGTGGTGGGGGGCTGGGGGTCCTTCATCAGCGCAGCGTCGCGAAGGCGATGGCGGCCGCGGCGGCGACTCCGAGTGAGTCGACACCCGGCCGCATCGGGATGCGGGCCCGCACCGTGGCCGCCCGCTGAGCCTCCGGCGTGAGACCCGGCCCCTCGGCGCCGAGCAGCACCGCCGTCCGCGGGTGGGCGAACGGGTCGACGTCGGCCAGGTCGACGGCGTCCTCCGCCGGGGTCAGCGCCACGGTGGTGTAGCCGGCGGCGTGCAGCCGCCCGAGGTCGCCGGGCCACTCCGGGAGGACGGCGAACGGCAGCGCCAGCACGTGCCCCATCGACACCCGCACCGACCGGCGGTAGAGCGGGTCTGCGCACTGCGGGTCGAGCAGCAACCCGTCCACCCCGAGCGCCAGCGCCGAGCGCGCGATGGAGCCGAGGTTCTCGGCGTCGTTGAGCGCCTCGAGGACGGCGAGACGGCGCGGCGCCGCCGGATCCGGGCCCGCGAGCAGCGCGTCGAGGTCGGCGGGCGGGCGCCGGTCGGCCGACGCGACCACGCCCCGCGTGAGCCGGAACCCGATGACGTCGGAGAGCACCCACTTGTCCGCCTCGTAGGCCGGCACGTCGTCGGGCAGGTCGAGCGCGGCCACCCGCCCCGGCACGCCGAACACCGCCCGCACCCGGTACGGCGACGCGAGCAGCCGCTCGACGGCCGGGACGCCCTCGACGATCACCGTCCCCGTCCCGCGCGGGGTCCCGGCCGGCCGGTCGCCGGCCTTCAGGTCACGGAAGTCGGCCACCCGCGGATCCGCTGGATCGGTGATGACGACGGGTGCGGGCACCCCGTGATCATCCCCGCAGCCGAAATGGCGTTTCTGGTCGCGGTCCGGGGCGGCCGGAATGGCGGTTCCGGCCGCAGGGACCTAGGTCTCCGTTGACGCCTTCCTATAACTCATCTAGCGTTGAGTTCATCAGCTGTTGAGTTGTGGAGGGTGCGTCATGGACGCCGTCACCGTCACCGATCTGGTCGTCGAACGCGGCCGCCGTCGGGTGCTGCCCGGCCTGAGCTTCGCCGTCCCCGCGGGGGAGGTGACCGGCCTGCTCGGCCCCAGTGGCAGCGGCAAGACCACGCTCATGCGCGCGATCGTCGGGGTGCAGGTCGTGCGCTCCGGGGAGGTGACCGTGCTGGGCGAGCCCGCCGGCTCCCCCGCGCTGCGCACGCGCGTCGGCTACGTGACCCAGGCGCCCAGCGTGTACGAGGACCTCACGGTGCGCGAGAACGCCCGCTACTTCGCCTCGCTCCACGGGATGGGCGGGAGGGAGGCCGACGCCGCGATCGCCGACGTCGGGCTCACCGACGCCACCGGTCAGCTCGTCCGCGACCTGTCGGGCGGACAGCAGGGCCGCGTCTCGCTGGCCTGCGCGCTCATCGGCGCCCCGGAGGTGCTCGTGCTCGACGAGCCGACCGTCGGCCTGGACCCGGTGCTGCGGGTGGAGCTGTGGGAGAGGTTCCACGCCCTCGCTCGCGCAGGGACGACGCTGATCGTCTCCAGCCACGTGATGGACGAGGCGGCCCGCTGCGACCGGCTGCTCCTGCTCCGCGCCGGCGAGCTGATCGCCGACTCCACCCCGGCTCAACTGCGCGCCGACGGTCGCTCCGACGACCTGGAAGCGGCGTTCCTCAATCTGGTCCGGGCTCGTGAGGAGGTGGCGGCATGACCGCCACCACGGTCCAGCGCCCGGCCACGCACCTGAGCCCCCGGCTCGCGGCGTCGACCGCCGGGCGGGTGCTGCGCCAGCTCCGGCACGACCACCGCACCGTGGCGATGCTGCTGGTTCTCCCCAGCCTGCTGCTCGGGCTGCTCTACCTGCTGTGGAAGGACCTGCCGACGCTCCCCGGTCAGCCGAGCACCTTCGACCGGGTGGGCCTCACGATGCTCGGCATCTTCCCCTTCGTCGTGATGTTCCTCGTCACGAGCATCGCGATGCTCCGGGAACGCACCTCCGGCACGCTCGAGCGGCTGCTCACCACACCGCTCGCCCGCCTCGACCTGCTGCTGGGCTATGGGCTGGCCTTCGGGCTCGCCGCGGCCCTGCAGGCGGTGATCACGGTGACCGTCGCGACGACCGTCTACGACCTCGACGTCGCCGGCTCCATCTGGCTCGTCGTCCTCATCGCCGTCGTCGACGCCGTCCTGGGGGTGGCCCTCGGGCTGCTCGCCAGTGCCTTCGCCCGCAGCGAGTTCCAGGCGGTGCAGTTCATGCCGGTGATCGTGCTGCCGCAGTTCTTCCTCTGCGGTCTGCTCGTCGCCCGCGACCAGATGGCCGGCTGGCTGCAGGCGATCAGCGACGTCCTCCCGCTGACCTACGCCGTCGAGGCGCTCCGGGAGGTCGGCAGGTCCGCGGCCGAGACCGGCATCATGTGGCGGGACATCGCCATCGTGGCCGGTGCCGCCCTGCTCGCCCTCGCGCTCGCGGCGGCGACCCTCCGGAGGAGGACCACCTGAGCACCGCGCAACCCGCTCGACGGTCGGGACGGCGCCCCGGGAACCCCGACACCCGGGACGCCGTCCTCACGGCGGCCAGGGCCGCGTTCGCCGAGCGCGGGTTCGACGGCGCCACCATCCGCGGGATCGCCACGGCCGCGGGCGTGGACCCGGCGCTGGTGCACCACTACTTCGGCAACAAGGACAAGCTGTTCCTGGCCGCCGTCCACGCGCCGGCGAACCCCGCCGACTTCCTGCCCGAGGTCCTTGCGGGCGGGCGGGCCAACCTCGGCGAGAACGTCGTCCGGATGCTCCTGCGCGTCTGGGACGGGCCGATGCAGCCGGCCGCCCTCGCGCTGGTCCGTTCCGCCGTCGGCAACGAGTGGACGGCGAAGCTCCTGCGGGAGTTCCTCGTGACCCAGGTGCTGCGGCGGGTCGTGGGCACTCTCGACATGCCCGCCCGTGAGCGCGAGGTCCGTGGGGCGCTGGCCGCCTCGCAGCTCATCGGCCTGGTCATGGGCCGCTACGTGCTGAAGCTCGAGCCACTGGCCTCGGCACAGCCCACGTGGCTCATCGAGACGATCGGCCCGAACGTGCAGCGATACCTGACCGGCGACATCGACCTGCCACGCTAGCCCCGCGGCGTGCGGGCCAGCTGGCGGCTCTGGGCGACCAGGCGGCCGGTGGAGTCCCAGATCCGGTAGTCCTCGTCGGCCCAGCCATCGGCGATCTCGCTGGAGCGCGCCTCGACCAGGCACCAGCCCGGCGCCGGCAGTGCCCGCACCAGCACCTGGAGCTGGACCGTCGGCGCCCAGCCGAGGTTGCCCAGGGCGAAGCTGGTCGGCGGCAGGGCGTCGGCGAAGGTGACCAGGGCCAGCGGGTCGGGCTCGCGGCCGTCGGTGAACCGCATCCACGCGCGCAGCACCGGCTCCCCCGACGGCTGGCCGAACGCCCAGCCGGCCGTGGCGATGTCCAGCCGGGTGTCGACGCGCAACGACAGGCCCGGCACCTGCACCCCGGGCGGGGCCAGGTGCCGGTGCTCGGCGAGGGAGAAGCACTCCTCGACCGGAGGGACGTCGGGCATGGGCTCGGCATAGGCGGACGGGTGGGAGCCGAGCGTCGCCGTCGTCACCTGGACCGTGAGCGCCGGACCGCCGTCGTCGGCGAGGGTCACCAGGGAGTGGGCGAGGGTCCGGCCGGCCGGACCGGACTGCACGGACAGGGTGGCGGGGCCGGCCGCCGGCGCGCGGAGGTAGCTGGCAGCCAGCCCCACCGCGTGGGGGTGCGGGCTCTCCAGCACCGCGGCCCGCGCGGCCACCGACAGCAGGTAGCCGCCGTTGAGGATGCCGCCGCCGACGTCCCAGCCGGGATCGAGCTCGGTGATCAGGCCACCGCCCTCGGTCCTCCGGACGGTGGTGGCGGCGTCGAACGCGAACTGATCCTGCTGATCCTGCGGCACGCCGACCAGGGTGCCAGGGTGGCTTCCCATGGATCACACGCACCTCGGCCGCAGCGGCCTCACGGTCTCCCGCCTGTGCCTGGGCACCATGAACTTCGGCTGGAAGACCGAGGAGGCCGACTCGCACGCGATCATGGACCGCGCGCACACCGAGGGCGTCAACTTCTTCGACACTGCCAACGTCTACGGCTTCGACGCCGGCAAGGGGCGCACCGAGGAGGTGCTGGGCACCTGGTTCGCCCAGGGCGGCGAGCGGCGCGAGAAGACGGTGCTCGCGACCAAGGTCTACGGCTCGATGACGGACTGGCCCAACGACACCTTCCTGTCGGCCCGCAACATCGTCCGGGCGTGCGAGGGGTCCCTGCGCCGGATGCGGACCGACTGGATCGACCTGTACCAGTTCCACCACGTCGACCTGCGCACGCCGTGGGAGGAGATCTGGCAGGCCTGCGAGACGCTCGTCGCCCAGGGCAAGGTGCTCTACGTCGGCTCGTCCAACCACGCGGCCTGGCAGATCGTGGCGGCCAACGAGACGGCCTCCCGCCGCAACTTTCAGGGTCTGGTCAGCGAGCAGTCGCACTACAACCTGCTCACCCGGCACGTGGAGCTGGAGGTGGTCCCTGCCGCCCAGCACTACGGCGTCGGGATCATCCCGTGGAGCCCGCTCGCCGGCGGCCTCCTGGCCGGGGTGCTGGAGAAGGCCGGCTCGGATGACGGAGGCGGCGGCCGGCGCAACGAGGAGCGCAACCAGAAGCGGGTGGAGAAGCACCGCCCGGCCCTCGAGCAGTACGAGGCGTTCTGCCGAGAGCTCGGTCGCGCGCCGGCGGACGTCGGCCTGGCCTGGCTGCTGCACCAGCCGGCGGTGACCGCACCGATCGTCGGTCCGAGGACCATGGAACAGTTCTCGGGGTCGCTGGCCGCCCTCGACGTCGGGCTCGACGAGGCGGCCCTTGCCCGGCTGGACGAGATCTTCCCGGGCTACGAGGCCGCGCCCATGGAGTACGCCTGGTGAGTCAGCCGACCGGCCAGGCGCTGAGCGTCTCGTACGTCGGCTTGGGACCGAGGTGGCTCTCCAGCAGCCGCACCTCGGTCACCGCCCACGCCGGTCCCCGGTAGTGCGCCAGCCGGTCGGTCAGCGCACCGTCGGCGGGCCGGCCCGGCCGCCATCGCCCGAGGGTGAGGTGCGGCCGGAACGGCCGGTCCTCCACGGGCAGATCGAGCGACCGGGCGGCGGCCGACAGCCGGCCGGCCAGCTCGACGAGCGGCCGGACGTCGCCGTCCAGGCCGGCCCAGGCCACCTGGGGACGACGGAGCGAGCCGAACCGCCCGCCGCCGAACAGCCACAGGGTCATCGGGGGGGCGGTGGCCACCGCCGGCCCGGCCGCGGCCGCGAGGCGCGGGACGTGCTCGTCGGCCACCCTGCCCAGGAACAGCAGGGTGAGGTGCCAGCGCTCGGGCGCGGTCCAGCTCGGCGCCCCGGGCGCATCGCGGAGGGGGTCCACGGCACGATCGAGGTCGGCGAGTGCCCCGACCGGTGGATCGACGGCGAAGAAGAGCCGGCGGCCCGGCGGGCTCAGGCGCGCACCGCCAGCCCGGCTCCTTCGAGATGCGCGAGGAGGCGGAAGCGCTCGACGTCGCGCGCGGGGCCGTCGGGCGTCGTCCGCAGTTCGTGTTCGATGTCCAGGAGCGCGGCAGCCTCCACGAGCACGTCGTCGTAGGCGGCGGCCAGTGCGCGGCGGCGGGCCATGGGGGCGCCGGCAGGGACCAGGGACAGCTGACGGGCGAGGCGGCGGACGTCGGCGGCCACCACCTGGATCGGCCGCCGCGAGGTCTCGAGTTGCCGGGCGCGGCGGGGCCGGTCCAGAAGGCGCCCCATCGCGCGGAGGAGCGGGCCGGTGCCCGCGAACACGGCTGCGACGACAGCGGTCATCGCAGCGATCTGCAGGATCGAGCCGGCCACGTCGCCTCCCCGGACCCCCACGAAGGGATGGGCGAACGGTACTCCCGCAACGGCCTGCCGTGCTGTTCAGCCGTTGGCCACCTGCTGGCCCGGCGTCCGCTCGGCCGTCGCCTCCTCCGCCGCGCGCAGCCGCGCCGAGGCGACCGACGTCCCCCGTTCACCGACGCGCAGCCGGAGCCGCGGTGGCGCCAGCCCGGCCTCGACCCGGATCCGACGGCCGCGGGCGAGGACGGCCGCGGCCGCGACGCCGGCCACCACGCACACCGCCCCGCCGAGGATCAGCCCCCACGGGGGGCCGAGGTGCTCGGCGATGAGGCCGATCAGCGGCGCCCCGACCGGCGTGCCGCCCATGAAGCACATGAAGTACAGCGCCATGACCCGGCCGCGCATGTGGGGGTCGACGCCGAGCTGGACGAAGCTGTTGTTGGCCACGCTGAAGACGAGCGCCGCGGCCCCGGTGGGCACCAGGAGCGCCGCGAACGAGGCGTACCCGGGCATCAGCCCGGCGACGATCGTGAGCAGCCCGAACACCACGGCCGAGATCACGAGGAAGCGCTGCCGGGGCCGGACGCTGCGGCGGGTCGACAGGAGGGCACCGCTCAGCGAGCCGACGGCGAAGAAGGTGGACAGCAGACCGAACGCCTCGGCGCCGAGATCGAACTGCTCCCGGGCCATCAGGGCGATGGTCACCTGGTAGTTGAACCCGAAGGTCCCGATCACGAACGCCAGCACCATCGCCAGGACGAGGTCCGGGTGCGCCCACGTGTAGGCCAGCCCCTCGCGCAGCTGCCCCCCCGCACGGGCGACCGGCGGGCTCGGCCGCAGCTCCGCGGCGCGCATCCCGGCGAGCGCTGCGATCGTGAAGGCGAAGCTGGCCGCGTTGACGAAGAAGGCCGGTGCCGTGTTGCCCGAGGCGGCGGCGATCAGCAGGCCGGCGAGCGACGGCCCCACCAGGCGGGCGCCGTTGAAGATCGTGGAATTGAGGCTCACCGCGTTCGCGAGCAGGTCGGGGCCCACCATCTCGGAGACGAAGGCCTGACGGACCGGGGCGTCGATCGCCGCGACGGCGCCGAGCCCGCCGGCGAGGACGAACACGTGCCAGAGGGCAACGGCATCGGTGGCCACGAGGACACCGAGGACCAGGGCGAGCACGCCCATCAGCGCCTGGGTGACGATCAGGAGCCGACGCTTGGCGTAGCGGTCGGCCAGCACGCCGCCGTACATGCTCAGCAGCAGCGTCGGACCGAACTGCAGCGCGGTGATCAGGCCGAGCGCGATGCCGCTGTCGCCGGAGAGCTGCAGCACCAGCCAGTCCTGGCCGATGCGCTGCATCCAGGTGCCGGTGAGGCTGACCAGGTTCGCCGAGGCGTAGATCCGGAAGTTGCGCACCCGGAGGGCGCGGAACGACCCGGATCGGTGCTCGTCGCTGCGGTCAGTACTCGTTCAGGTCACCCACTGGCCAGCTTGTCGATGATGACCGCGGCCTCGCGGAGCACCTCGCGCTCCTCCGGCGCCAGTTCGTGCAGCCGTTCGCTCAGCCACGCCTCGCGGGCGCGCGCCTCGGCGGACAGGAGTTCGTCGGCAGCCGGCGTCAGGCCGATGATCACCTGCCGCCCGTCGGTGGGGTGCGGCGTGCGGGTGACCATGCCCATGCCCTCGAGCGCCACGACGACCCGCGTCATCGACGGCGGCTGGACCCGCTCGTGAGCGGCGAGCTCGCCGGGGCTCATCGGACCGTGCCGCTTGAGCGTCGACAGCGCCGCCAGGTGGGTGAGGGTCACCGAGGTGTCCACCCGCTGGTTGCGCAGCCGCCGGGAGAACCGCATGACCGCGAGGCGCAGGTCGTGCGCGAGAGCCGCCGTGTCCAGCGTCGTCCTGCTCACCGTGCCCCGCCGTCCACGATGCTTAGCTTAACTCAGGATCTAGATCAGCTGCTGCAACGGCTCCAGGGCGAAGTAGACGACGAACAGCAGGGCGATGACCCACATGAGCGGGTGGATGTCGCGGCGACGTCCGACCGCCATCCGGAGCAGGACGAAGCTGACGACGCCGGCACCGATCCCGTTGGTGATCGAGTAGGTGAACGGCATCAGCGCGATGGTGAGGAACGCGGGGATCACGAGGGACAGGTCGTCCCAGACCAGGTCCTTGATCTGGCTGATCAGCAGCGCACCGACGATGACCAGCACCGGCGCCGCGGCCTCCGAGGGCACCACCTGGACGAGCGGGCTGAACAGCGTCGCGATCAGGAAGAGGACGCCGGTGACCACGCTGGCGAGGCCGGTGCGCGCACCGTCGGCCACACCGGAGGCGCTCTCGATGTAGGTCGTGTTCGACGAGACGCTGCCCGCGCCACCCGCGGCCGCGGCGAGCGAGTCGACCAGCAGCACCGGCTGCGCCTTGGGCAGGTTGCGGTCCTTGTCGAGCAGGCCGCCCTCGGCGCCGACGGCGGTGACCGTCCCGACCGTGTCGAAGAAGTCCGCGATCATGATCGAGAAGACGATCAGCAGCGCGGCGAGGACGCCGATCCGGTCGAAGCCGCCGAAGAGCGAGAAGTTGCCGAGCAGCGAGAAGTCCGGGGTCGCGACGATGCTGTCGGGCAGGGTCGGCACCTGCAGCGCCCAGCCGCGCGGGTTCACGCCGTCGTCGGTGAAGGTGGGGCCGATGTCGGCGATCGCCTCGACGATGATCGCCACGACCGTGGTGGCGACGATGCCGATCAGCAGGGCGCCCTTGACCTTGCGGACGACGAGCACGCTGGTCAGCAGCAGGCCGATGACGAAGACCAGCAGCGGCCAGCCCGCGAGCTGACCGTTGATCCCGAAGCTGATCGGGACGACGCCCTCCTGGGCGCGGCGGATGAAGCCCGCGTCGACCAGCCCGATGATCGTCAGGAAGAAGCCGATGCCGACGGCGATGGACGTCTTCAGCTGCGGCGGGATGGCCTCGAACACCGCACGCCGGAAACCGGTGAGCACCAGCAGCGTGATGAGCAGGCCCTCGAGCACGATCAGGCCCATGATCTCGGGCCAGGAGAGCTGGGTGGCCGCGTAGACGGCGACGATCGCGTTGATGCCGAGCCCGGTGGCCACCGCGAACGGGTAGCGGCCGACGACACCCATGAGGATCGTCAGGACGCCGGCGAGGAGCGCGGTGACGGCGGCGACGGACGCGAAGGGCAGCGTCGTCCCGCTGATGTCGGCGCCCGACAGGATGATCGGGTTGAGCACGACGATGTAGGCCATCGTGAAGAAGGTCGTGAGGCCACCGCGCAGCTCGCGGCTCAGCGTCGAACCCCGGACGCTGATGGCGAAGTAGCGGTCCACGCCGTTCTTCGGCCGGACCTGGGGGCCCGGGCTCCGGCGGGTGCCCACCGGGCCGTCGACGACGTCGGCAGGCGTCCCGCTGTCGGCGGTCCGGCCGCCGCGTCCAGCGGCCCCCGCCGCGCTGGAGCCCTTGGAGGGGCGGGACTTCTGAGCCATTAGGACTCCCGGGACGACGGGCCACTGACCTGGCCGGACGCGGAGAGGCGACCGAACCGGGTGCGGCGGACTGGCTACGAGCGGCGACAGCGTGCCACATCGAATGCCCGTGGGGGACGAGAGTGATCGACCTGAGACCTAGGCTCGGTCCGTGCCCGGACCCACGAAGCAGGCCCCGCCACCGCTCCAGGTCGACACCGCCCGCGTCGTGCTGGTCGGCATCGGCGTCTGGGTGGTCGCACTGGGCGTCCTGCTGATCCTCGGCGACCGGGTGGACCGCATGTGGACCTGGACCTGCGTCGCCGCCATCGCCCTCGCCCTCCTGGGCCTGTGGGTCATGAAGCTGCAGGGCCAGCTCCCCCGTCGGCGCTCCGAGCCGGGCGGACGTTGACGGCCCAGCACCGACATCCCGTAGGCGACCTTTCCGCAAGACCCCGCCACGATCTGTGGAGAGGCTTTGACCTGCGCTGATGCGCCGACTCCTGTCGTGGGTGCTCGCTATTCTTCGATCAGTTGTTCGAGGGATGGGGAGGCGTGATGAGCGAGCTGCAGTCGGCCCTGGACGCGCTCGCCATGACCGACCTCGACGAACTCTCCGACGGTGAGCTGCTCGCTCATGTCGGTGACCTGCTCGCCGCGCACAACCGCATCACCGCCCAACTGACCCGGGCGGTGCGGCGCGCCGACGCACGCTGCTCCGCCGAGCACGACGGGGCCAAGACGATGAAGTCGTGGCTGCGCGGGCACGCCCGCGCCTCCGGCGCCCTGGCCGGACGGCTGGTCACCCAGGGCCGGCGGCTGGAGCAGCTGCCCGCCACCGGCGCTGCGTTCGCCGACGGTCAGATCGGCCCCGACCAGGTCGAGGTGATCGCCGAGATCGCCAAGCCCGAGAACCTCGACCGGGCCACGGCCCAAGGCATCGACGTCGGCCAGGTGGAAGCCGCGCTGCTGCAGCTGGCAGCCACCGGCACCCACCGCGACCTGCAGATCGCCGTGGGCGACTACCTGAGCAAGCTCGACCCCGACGGGCCCGAACCCGATCCCACCCAGGAGCGGGCCGTGACGTTGGTCCAGCATCCGGACGGTTCCTGGACCATCGGCGGCACCCTCGACGCCGTCGGCGGAGAGAAGGTCGCCACCGCGCTGGAAGCCATCTCCGCCGCCGGGCGCTGCGCCGGTGACACCCGCACGCGGGCCCAGCGCACCGGCGATGCCCTGGTGCAGCTCTGCGATCTGGCGCTGGCCTCGGGGCAGCTGCCGGTGCTGCGGACGGTCAAGCCGCACGTCATCGTCACCCTCGGGCTCGACGACCTCGCCGACCCCACGACCGGGCACGGCGCCGCCACCACCGGGCTGGGGGCCACCCTCTCCGCCGCCCGCGCACGCTGGGTCGCCTGCGACGCCGGCATCACCAGCATCGTCCTGGACTCCGACGCATTACCGATCGACGTCGGCCGAGAGCAACGAATCTTCCCGCCACACCTCCGCAAGGCCGTCGAGCACCGAGACGGACACTGCATCTTCGCCGGCTGCGAGGCGCCGCGGTGGTTCTGCGACGTCCACCACCACCTCGTCGAATGGATCAACGGCGGGCAGACCAGCCTCGACAACGCGGCGCTGCTCTGCGAACGCCACCACACCAAGGTCCACCACGGATTCCGCGTCGAACGCGACGACACCGCCCCACCCGGCCGACGATGGCGCACCTCCCGCCCCGACGGCACCGAGATCCTGCTCCACCCGGCGCTGAGCTGAGCCGCGGGACCGTCAGTCGGTGAGGACGTCGAAGTTGCCGGTGTCGTACCGCGCCGTCAGGACCACCTCGGTGGGCTCGCTGACCACCAGCGTGGCCTGGCTGTGCGCCCCGCAGCCGTAGTCGGCGGTGACGACGCGACCGTCCGCCGGCGCGTAGGCGTTGCCGCACGCGCCGACCGACTGGCGCAGCGACCCGGCCAGCGGCAGCCAGAAACCACAGGTGGCGCACGGTCCGGGCGCGTGCCGGGCCATCGACGACCCCGGCCCGAACTCACCCGCCGCCCAGCGGCCCACGGCCTCGGCGCGGCCCTCGGCGGACATGACGCGCTCGCGGCCGAGTCCGAGCTCGAAGGCGACGACGCGCCCCTCCGGGTCCTCGGCCGAGTCGTCGTCGACCGCATAGGCGGGCGCGAGGCGCGGGTCGTCCTCGGTGGAGGGCAGGACGTCGCCCACCGAGAGATCGCCCGGGCGCAGGCGTTCGTGCCACGGCACCCACGCCGGCGCGAGCAGCGCGTCGTCGCCGGGGAGCAGCACGACCTCGTCGACGGTGACCGTCGCCTCGCCGGGGATGCGGGCGACGGTGACGGCCCAGTGCCACCCCACGTAGCCGGGCACCCGGCTCGCGAAGGTGTGTGTCAGGACCTCGCCCAGCGCCTCCGGTGCGACCTCGTCGGTCGCGGGAGCCACCGGCTCCGGGGTCGCACCCAGGTGGTCGCCCACGAGCTCGGCGTCGCCGGCGCTCTCGACAGCGGCCGCGCGGGCCAGTTCGACCGCGCCCACCAGGGCGTCGGCGCCGCTGGGAACGGACCGGGGAGGTACGGAGGACTCGGTCACCCAGCCATTGTCCCTGACGCGTCCACACCTCCGACGGCCCGTCCGCACAGCTTCGTGCGGCACGATGGAGTCGTGCCCGCCTCCCGCCGTCCCCCCGGTGCGCGCCGGCGTGCGCGGACGTCGGGACGCACGGGGCCCGCCCGGACCGAACGGGGCGACACCTCGCCCCTCGCCGTCCCGCGGCCGACGACCCGGCCGCTCCCGGTGGCCGGCGCGCAGCCACGGCCCGACGAACACCCCACGGACGTCATCCCCGACCCGGCGGTGCCGAGCAACGGGCATACCGGGGGCAACGGGCAGAAGGTCACCGTCACCCGCGTGGCAGCCGCGCGCTCCAAGGAGCTGACCGCCGCCGCGGCCCGCCGCGTCCGCGCCGCCAGCCGGGCCGACGGCGCCGGGGAGAGCGGGCTGACGCAGCTGCTCTGGGTCAACGCCCTGCACATGGCCGGCGACGCGATGATCGCGGTCTCGCTCGCCGGCACGCTGTTCTTCGCCGCCACCACCGACGCCCAGCGCAGCAACGTCGCGCTCTACCTGCTCGTCACCATGGCGCCGTTCGCCGTCCTGGCGCCGGTGATCGGGCCGGCGCTGGACCGGCTGCAGCGCGGCCGCCGGTGGGCCATCGCGGCCAGCCACCTGGGCCGGGCCTTCCTGGCGCTGGTGATGATGAGCCACTTCGACGACTTCTGGCTCTACCCCGCCGCGCTCGGCGTCCTCGTGCTGTCGAAGTCGCACAACGTGCTGCGCGCCGCCGTCGTCCCCCGGGTGCTGCCGCAGGCGATGTCCCTGACGTCGGCCAACGCCCGGCTCTCGGTGTTCGGGCTGGCCACCGCCGGGGTGGCCGGTGCCATCGGGGCGGGCATCGCCGCCGTCCTAGGCTTCGACTGGGAACTCGGGGTGACCGCCTGCGTCTTCGTCGTGGCCGGCACGTTGGCGGTGCGGCTGCCCCGGCACGTCGACATCCCCACCGGCGAGCAGCCGGCCGACGTGTTCACGACCGCCGAGATCCCCGTCCCCGCCGGGCGGCGCCGGCGGGTGAGCCCGCACGTCGTCCTCGCGCTGCGGGCCAACACCGCGCTGCGCGGCCTCGGCGGCTTCCTCACCATCTTCTCCGCGTTCCTGATCCAGGACAGCTTCGACGGCGGCTGGGAGGCGACGCTCGCCCTGGGCGCGGTCGCCGCCGCGGCCGGCGTGGGCAGCTTCGCCGGCACCGCCGCCGGCTCCCGGCTCCACAACGCCGACCCCGACCGGGTGGTGCTGATCTCGGCGGCCGGGGCCACGGCGGTCACCGTGCTGGCCGCCTTCTTCTTCAGCTTCGCGATGGCGGTGGCGGTGGCCGGCGTCGCGGCCATCACGAATGCGCTCGGCAAGGTCTCCCTCGACGCGATCATCCAGCGGGAGGTCCCCGAGAACCTGCGCGCGTCGGCGTTCGCCCGGTCCGAGACGCTGCTCCAGCTCGCCTGGGTCGTCGGGGGCGCCTTCGGCATCGCGCTACCACCCACCGGCTGGCTCGGCTTCACCGTCGCCGCGGCCCTGCTCGTCCTCGCCGTCGGCCTCATCGTCTGGAGCCTCTACCGAGGCGGGCGGCCCGTGACGGTCGCCGTCTCCCCCGACGCACCGACCGGGCCGGTCGGCCCCTCGTGGTCGTGAGGACGGCCGCCCCCGCCCTGCTCCTGCTCCTGCTGGTCGGCTGTGGCGGGGAGCCGGACGGCCCGGGCGAGGTCGGCGTCGAGGTCGGCGCGCAGGACGTCGCCGTGCGCCCGACGCAGTTCTGCCTCGACGGCGAGGGCCAGCGCTACGAGACCACCCCGCCGATCCTCGAGGTCTCGCCCGGTGCGGCCATCTCCCTCACCGTGCCGGACTCGGTCGCCGAGCAGGGCTGGAGCGTGCAGGTCTTCGACGAGACGCTCGAGGAGCGGCTGGGCACGGTCGACGTCGACCAGGGGACGACGACCTACGACGAGATCACGACGTC
>NZ_SPQM01000099.1 GCF_004570345.1 Blastococcus sp. CT_GayMR20
CAACCTGATGATCCAGGGCGTCTACCAGGAGAAGCCGCCGCTGCCCTTCACGCCGGGCAGCGAGCTGTGCGGCGAGATCGTCGGGACCGGCCAGCGCGTGCTCGGTTCGACGTCCGGTGGCCCGGGGGCGTTCGCCGAGTACGCGCTCATGGACGCCGACGCCGCGTGGCCCGTGCCGGACGGCATGTCCGACGAGAAGGCCGCCTCGCTCTACATCACCTACCAGACCGGCCACGTCGGCCTGCACCGCCGGGCGCACCTGCGGGCGGGGGAGTGGCTGCTCGTCCACGCCGGCGCCGGCGGGGTCGGGTCGGCGGCCATCCAGCTCGGCAAGGCGGCCGGCGCGAAGGTCATCGCGACGGCCGGTGGCGCGGAGAAGGTCCAGGTCTGCAAGGAGCTCGGTGCCGACCACGCGATCGACTACAGGTCCGAGGACTTCGTCGCGCGAGTCAAGGAGGTGACCGGCGGCCGCGGCGCCGACGTCATCTACGACCCGGTCGGCGGCGACATCTTCGACCAGTCGCGCAGGTGTATCGCCTTCGAGGGGCGGCTGATCGTGGTCGGCTTCACCAGCGGGCGCATCCCGGACGCGCCGGCGAACCACGTGCTGGTGAAGAACTACAGCGTCGTCGGGCTCCACTGGGGCCTGTACCGGAAGTACGACCCGGCCCTGTTCGGCATGGTGCACGAGGACCTCGTCCGGCTCGTCGACGAGGGCCACATCGACCCGATGGTCAGCCAGACACTGCCGCTCGACGAGGCCCCTGCGGCGCTCCGGGCGCTGGGTGACCGCAGCACCGTCGGCAAGGTCGTCCTCGTCCCCTGAGGCGATCGCGCGGGAGCGTCCTAGCCTGGAATGGTCATGACGGACCCGGCCGACGCACGGACCCACCTGCGGGCGGACTGCGCGAACTGCGCCGCCCTCTGCTGCGTCGGGCCGGCCTTCGCGGCCTCCGCCGACTTCGCCATCGACAAGCCGGCCCGCGTGCCGTGCCCGAACCTGCGGGCCGACGACCTGTGCGGCATCCACGACCGGCTGCGCGACCGCGGCTTCCCCGGCTGCCAGACCTTCGACTGCTTCGGCGCGGGCCAGCACGTCACCCAGGGCACCTTCGCGGGGCGCAGCTGGCGGCAGTCGCCCGAGCTGGCGGCGACGATGTTCGGCGTCCTGCCGGTGATGCGGCAGCTGCACGAGGCCCTCTGGTACCTGGCCGAGGCGGCGACCCTGCCCGCCGCCGTGCCCCTGGCGGACGAGATCGATGCCGCGCGGGTCCGCACGGAGGCGTTGTCGCGGGGCACCGCCGAGCAGCTGGGCGTCCTCGACATCGGCGCCCATCGCGCCGAGGTGGGGCAGCTGCTGGGCCGGATCAGCGCACTCGTCCGCAGCGGCCCCGACCACCGCGACGCCGATCTCATCGGCCGCGACCTGCGCCGCCGGGACCTGCGCGACGCGAGCCTGCGGGGCGCCTACCTGATCGCCGCGGACCTGCGCGGTGTCGACCTGGGGACGGCGGACCTGCTGGGCGCCGACCTGCGCGACGCCGACCTCCGGGGCGCCGACCTGAGCCGTTGCCTGTTCCTCACCCAACCCCAGGTGACCGCCGCGCGGGGGGACGTGTCGACAAGGCTCCCTGTCGCCTTGTCGCGCCCGGCGCACTGGCGGTAGGCCGCACCCCGGACGACTCGTCGCTCGTTGTCCTGATGTGACCAGGGCCCGGCGAACGGGCGTCGTCGAACCGCTCATCGGCGACGCGCGCTCAGACTACGCGGACTCGTTCGAGATCTCCGTGGCGGGACCGGACGGGTGGACGGCGGAGGAGTGGCTGCGGGCGGGCCTCGAGGAGGCACCGGCGCTGCTCCGGCGGGTCATCGTGGCGGCGCACCGGCACGTGCTCGGCTTCCGGCTGGCCCCGCCGGGGGTGAGTGACTCCGTCCTGGGCTGGCGGACGGCGACGGTCCGACCCGAGGTGATCCGGCTGGAGGCGGCGGGACCGCTGCTCGACGGGGTGATCGTGGGACGGCGGCTGGAGACCCGGACCGTCCTCACGACGTCGCTGCGCTACCGCCGGCCGGTCCTCGCCCGCTTCGTCTGGCTCTGCGTGGGCCCCCTGCACCGTCGGATCGCGCCCTACCTGCTGGAGCGGGCGGCCGCCCTCGCCGGCGCGGCTAGATGACCGGCAGCGGCAGGTAGGACAGGCGGGCGCGGCGGCGCAGGATCACCTTGCGCGTGCCGTCGGGGTGCAGCTGGAGCCGGGCGAGCTCCCAGCCGCCCGTGTCCGCCTGCAGGCTCAGCATGGTCGCCGCTGCGGACCGGGACGTGCCCGGCGGGATCCGCAGCGGCGCGTACTGGTAATCCGCGACCGCCTCCATCCCGGCGATTGTGCATGCCTCCGGCGCTCCGGTCACCTGCCGCGTGCCCGGGTCTGCCCGAACGTGTCCGGAACGGCAGGATGGGCGGCGACCGATCCCTGCCGACGAGGAGGACGACGTGACCGAGCCCGGTACCCCGACCGACGTGCCCGACGCCGACCGCGCGGAGCAGGAAGCGCTCCTGGACCCGCCCGCCGTGACCTCGGCCGGGGACGCCGCGTCGCCCGGGGTGGGGGTTCCGGAGGCCGACGCCCTGGAGCAGCAGCTGTCGGCCCGTCCGGGGGAGGCGGGCAGCCCCGTGCGCCCGGTCGGCGACCGGGAGGCGAACGAGGCCGACGTCCTCGAGCAGGAACTCGACGTGCCGCTGGACGACGACGAACCGGTCTGACTCAGTTCCGGTTCTCGGCCAGCAGCTTCGCCAGGCGCGTGCGGCGCGGCCGCACGTCGACCTCGCGCACCGCACGGGCGAGGGCCGAGCCACTGGCGTGCACGATCGACAGGTGGCTCTGCGCGCGCGTGAGCGCCGTGTAGATCAGCGGGCGGGACAGCATCCCGCCCGCCTCCGGCGGCACCACGACCACGACACCCGGCCACTCCGAGCCCTGGGCGCGGTGCACGGTGATCGCCCAGCCGTGCCGGAGATCCGACATCGCCCTGCCGGTCACGGTCACGGGACCCGACGCGAAGGCGATGTCGAGCGAGCCGTCGCCGGTCTTGGTCACCACCCCGGTCTCCCCGTTGGCGAAGCCGGTCGGCTCCAGCTCGAGGTGGTTGGCCGTGGCCACGACCCGGTCACCGACGTCGAAGCCCCAGACCGTCCCCTCGCCGGGGTTGAGCACGGCCTTCAGCGCCTTGTTGAGCTCGATGGTCCCCGCCGGACCGCGGTGCACCGGCGTCACGACCTGCACCGAGCCGGGGTCGATGCCGAGCACCCGCGGGATGGAGTCGGTGACCAGCTGCACCACCCGGCGGGACGCCTCCGCGCTGCCCGTCGCCGGCACGATCACGACCTCGCGATCGGGGGAGTCGACCGGCGGCAGCTCGCCGCCCCGCACCGCGGTGGCCAGCCGGGCGATCGCGCCGCCCTCTGCCTGCCGGTACAGCGTGGTCAGCTCGGTGACCGGGACGGCGCCGGAGTCGATCAGGTCGCCGAGCACGTGGCCCGGCCCGATCGACGGCAGCTGCGCGGGGTCGCCGACCAGCAGCAGGTGCGTGCCGTCGGGGCACGCCTCCAGCAGCGCCGCGGTCAGCTCGACGTCGAGCATGGAGGCCTCGTCGACCACGATCACGTCGGCGTCGAGCGGCCACTCCTCGTTGCGGGCGAACCCGCCGGTCATGCCCTGCGCGCCGAGCAGCCGGTGCACCGTCGTCGCCGGGTGGTCGGTGAGCTCCTCGAGCCGCTTGGCCGCTCGGCCGGTGGGCGCGGCGAGCGCGATGTCGGTGCCCTTCGCGCGCAGCAGCTTCACGACCGCCGCCACGGTGCGGCTCTTGCCGGTGCCCGGACCACCGGTGAGCAGGCTGACGCCGGACCCCAGCACCTGGGCGACCGCAGCCTTCTGAGCCTCGTCCAGGCCCTTCGCCACCGTGCGGACCGACGCCGGGTCGGCGATCCGCTCCGCCGTCGCGGCCAGCCGGGTGATCGCCTCGGCGACCAGCTCCTCGGCCATGCCGTACCGCGCCAGCGAGAGAGACCGCAGCGCCGGATCTGGCTCCTCGTCCGGGCTCTCCGGCTCCGGCGGCTCGTGCTCCAGGACGTCGCCCGAGTCGACCGCGGCCACGATCGCGGCCGCCGGGTCGGCGATGCCCTCGGCGCGCAGAGCGGCGACGACCAGGTCGGCGGGGAGGACGGTGTGCCCGTCACGGGTCGCCGTCCGCAGGGTCATGCCCACGATGGCCCGGCCTCGGCGGCTGTCCTGCCGGTCGGCTCCGGAGAGGACGGCGATGGCGAGCCGGTCGGCGTCGCCGAGGGTGACGCCGGTCAGGCTCAGCAGCGCCCAGGGGTCGTCCTTGAGCCGGCGGGCGGCGTCCGGCCCGAGGGTGTCGGCGACGCCGGCGGCCAGCTTCGCCTCCAGCCCGGCCGCGACGAGCAGCCCCACGACCTCGTAGGTCGGCTGGGCGGACAGGAAGCTGGAGAACAGCCGCTCGGCGCGCTGGCGGCCGACCTTCGGCAGCTTGATCAGCCGGTCGGCCGAGACGTCGTCGGGGGAGACGATGCCGACGCCCGGGAGCTCCGCCGCCGTCCGCCGGCCGAGGCCCGGCCACAGGCCGGCGGCACAGAACGCGGCGAAGACTCGGTCCCCGCCGACGGCCGCGTCCGCCCGGGTGCTCGCCGGGGTGCTCACCGCTCCTGCCGGCGCTCGGGGTAGCTGAACGGTGGGGCCGAGACGTCCTCGAGCGCCGTCCGGATGGCGGCCGGCAGCCGGACGCCGTCGGCATCGAGGGAGGCCTGCAGCTGCTGGGCGGTGCGGGCGCCGACGATCGGCGCGACGACACCCGGCCGGTCGCGCACCCAGGCCAGCGCCACGGCCAGCGGCGTGGTGCCCAGCCCGTCGGCGGCGGTGATCACGGCCTCGACGATGCGGTCGGAGGTCGCCGAGCGCAGCCCGTCGATGAACCCCTGCCACTGCGGCGAGGCGCCGCGGGACTCCGACGGCGTCGAGTGCCGGTACTTGCCGGTCAGCAGCCCGCGGCCGAGCGGTGACCAGGCGAGGACGCCGATCCCGAGTGACTCCGCCGCCGGCACCACCTCGCGCTCGACCCCGCGCTGGAGCAGCGAGTACTCGACCTGCGTGCTGACGATCGGCGTGCGGCCCGGCCAGGCGCGCTGCCAGGTGGCGGCCTGCGCGGTCTGCCAGCCGGTGTAGTTGCTGATGCCGATGTAGCGGGCGCGGCCGGAGGAGACCGCGAGGTCGCACGCGGCCATGGTCTCCTCGATCGGCGTGGCGTCGTCCCAGGCGTGCAACTGCCAGAGGTCGACGTGGTCGAGGCCGAGACGCTCCAGCGAGGCGTCGAGGGCGGCCAGCAGGTGCCCGCGCGAGGCGCCGCGGCCCATCGGTCCGGCCTTCGTGCGGCCCACCGCCTTCGTCGCGACCAGGACGTCGGACCGGGGGACGACGTCGGTGAGCAGGTGGCCGAGGACGCGCTCGCTCTCCCCGTCGCAGTAGACGTCGGCGGTGTCGACCAGCGTCCCGCCCGCGTCGACGAAGGCGGTCAACTGCATGGCGGCCTCGTCCTCGTCGGTGTCACGGCCCCACGTCATGGTGCCCAGCGCGAGCCGGGAGACGACCAGACCGCTCCGTCCCAGCGCACGTTGCTCCACGTCGGGAAAACCTACCGGCGACCGCTGTGCGGTACCGGGCAGTGTGGAAACCGCCGGGGCGGCGCGGCGGGTCGCGGCCGGTGCCCGCCTAGGGTGACCCCTCGTGCCTGCCCGACCGCTCCGTACCGTCCGCCGCCTCCCCGCCGGGAGGAGCTGAGATGGGCTGGGTCGAAGCCGTCGTCCTCGGGATCGTGCAGGGACTCACCGAGTTCCTGCCGATCTCCTCCAGCGCCCACCTGCGGCTGGTGGGCGAGCTGTTCGGCTGGGACGACCCGGGCGCGGCTTTCACGGCGATCACCCAGATCGGCACCGAGGCCGCCGTCCTCCTGTACTTCCGCCACGACATCGCGCGGATCGTCGTGGCGTGGCTGGGCTCGCTGGGGGGAGGGCGGAAGGGCGACCCGGACGCGCGGATGGGCTGGCTGATCATCGTCGGCAGCATCCCGATCGTCGTCCTCGGGCTGCTGTTCCAGGACTCGATCGAGACGACGCTGCGCGACCTGCGGATCGTCGCAACGGCGCTGGTGCTGTTCTCGCTGATCCTCTACTGGGCCGACCGGGTGGGGGCCAAGAAGCGCGAGCTCGCCGACCTCACCGTGCCGCACGGCATCGCCTTCGGGTTCGCCCAGGCGATGGCGCTGATCCCGGGCGTCTCGCGGTCGGGCGGCACGATCACGATGGGGCTGTTCCTCGGGTACTCGCGGTCGGCCGCGGCGCGCTACTCGTTCCTGCTCGCCGTCCCCGCCGTCCTCGGATCGGGGTTCTTCCAGGCCTACGAGGCGCTGACCGGGGACGTCGCTGGCGAGGGCGTGTCCTGGGGGCCGACGGTCCTGGCCACGGTCATCGCGTTCGGCGTGGGCCTGACGGTCATCGCGTGGCTGCTGCGCTACCTCGACCGCGGCAGCTTCACGCCGTTCGTCGTCTACCGGGTGCTGCTCGGCGTCCTGGTGCTGGCACTGGTCCAGACGGGTGTCCTCGACCCGACCTAGGCTTCTGGCCGTGACGACCGTCCTGCTCCTGCGCCACGGCCGGACGACGGCCAACACCGGTGGCGTGCTCGCCGGCTGGACCCCGGGCGTGCGGCTCGACGAGACCGGCACGGCGCAGGTGCAGGCCGTGGGGGAGCGGCTGGCGAAGGTTCCGCTCGCCGCGATCGTGAGCAGCCCGCTGGACCGTTGCCGGCAGACGGCCGCGGCACTGGCGGACGGCCGGGAGGTCGAGGTCCAGACCGACGACCGCCTGGGCGAGGCCCGCTACGGCGACTGGACCGGGCGCGCCCTCAAGGACCTGGTCAAGGACCCGCTCTGGAAGGTCGTCCAGCAGCATCCGTCGGCCGCGGTGTTCCCCGGCCCGGAGGGCGAGGGGCTCGCGCAGACGCAGGCCCGCGCCGTCGCCGCCGTCCGCGAGTGGAACGCGAAACTCGGTCCCGAGGCCGTCTGGCTCGCCTGCAGCCACGGCGACGTGATCAAGGCGATCCTGGCCGACGCGCTGGGCCTGCACCTGGACCAGTTCCAGCGCATCGTCGTCGACCCGGCGTCGATCTCCGTGGTCACCTATACCGAGACCCGGCCGTTCGTCGTCCGCATGAACGACACCGGTGGGGACGTCTCGGCGCTGATCCCGCCACCTCGCAAGCGGCGCCGGCGCACGGCGTCGTCCGACGCCGTCGTGGGCGGGGGCGCCGGGACGCCCGCGTAACCTGGGCCCGTGCCCCGTCAGGTCCATCTCTTCGATCGTCCGAGCCGGTTCGTCGCCGGCACCGTGGGCCAGCCAGGCGACCGCACCTTCTACCTCCAGGCGTCCGACGAGACCGGCCGCACCGTGAGCGTCGCCCTGGAGAAGACCCAGGTGCAGGTCCTCGCCGACCGCATGAACGAGCTCCTCGACGAGGTCGCCGGCCGGGCCGGGGCGGTGATCCCGCCCGACGCCGACGTCGACGACCTCGACCCGCTGGTCGTGCCGGTCGACGAGGAGTTCCGCGTCGCGGCCATGGGCCTGGCCTGGGACGGCAGCGAGGAGGCAGTCGTCGTGGAGGCCGTGGCCGCCACCGACGAGCCCATCGACGAGGAGGCGATCCTCTCCGACAGCGAGGAGGGTCCCGACGCGCTCCGCGTGACGATCACGCCGATGGCCGCCCGGGCCTTCGTGGCCCGCGCCCGCCGCGTCGTCGCCGCCGGGCGGCCGCCGTGCCCGCTGTGCTCGCTGCCGCTCGACCCGGCCGGGCACGTGTGCCCGCGGCAGAACGGCTACCGCCGCTGACCGGCGGCTGCCCATGAGCGAGCAGCCCGCCACGCCCGATCTGCGCGCGCCCTCGGACGACGCGGAGGCGCTGTGCCTGCTGAACGAGGGCGACATCGACCTCGAGGGGCGGCTGCTCGACGCGTCGAACGTGACGCTGGTCGGGACGATCCGCACCGGCACGCTCGCCGCGGAGTGCGTCTACAAGCCGGTCGCGGGGGAGCGGCCGCTCTGGGACTTCCCCGACGGCACACTCGCCGGCCGGGAGATCTCCGCGTTCCTCGTGTCCGAGGCCACCGGCTGGCGGGTGGTCCCCCCCACGGTGCTGCGGGAGGGCCCCTTCGGGCCCGGCATGGTGCAGCTCTGGATCGACGGAGACGACGACGTCGACCTCGCTGCGTTCGTGCGGCGCGACGATCCGGCGCTGCGGCGGATGGCGGTCTACGACGCGGTGGTGAACAACGCCGACCGCAAGGGCGGGCACATCATCCCGATGCCCGACGGCCACGTGTACGGCGTGGACCACGGCATCTGCTTCTCCACCGATCCCAAGCTGCGCACCCTGCTGTGGCGCTGGGCGGGCAAGCCGCTGACCGCCGAGGCCCTCGAAGTGCTGGAGCGGCTGGCCGACGAGCTGCGCAGCGACCTGGGGGAGCAGCTGCACGAGCACCTGACCCGCACGGAGGTGCGGTCCACCCAGAAGCGGGTCGCCGAGCTGCTGCGCACGCGCAAGCACCCCGAGCCCAGCGGCGAGTGGCCCGCCCTGCCCTGGCCGCCGTTCTGACAGGACCCCCTGCCCCCCACCGCTCGCAAGCTCGCGGCGGGACCCTGCAGGGGGCCGATGGACTGCGCCAGGATGCGTGTCATGCCGCATCGCAGCCGCCTGGGAATCCTGCTGCTCGACCTACCCCCGGAGCACCACGTCGCCGGGATCGACTTCTGGTCGGGGGCCACCGGCCAACCGATCACGCCGGACTCGACCGACGACGACTGGAACTCCCTCGGCGTCTTCGGCGGCTGGCACGTCGAGGTGCAGCGCACCGGGTCGGGCACGCCACCCCGCTGGCACGTCGACATCGAGACCGACGACATCCCCGCCGAGGTCGACCGGCTGGAGGCGCTCGGCGCCACCCGGCACCGGGACATGGGCTCGTTCTGGCAGATGCTCGATCCGGCCGGCCTGGTCTTCTGCGTGGTCGGCATCCAGACGGGCGAGGCGTTCGAGCGCCACGCGGTGACCTGGCCGTGAGCACCACGCGCGTGAGCCGGCTGCTGAAGGCACCGCGGCCGGCTGTGTACCGGGCGCTCACGGACCCGGGGTCGATCGCCCGCTGGCGCTTCCCCGGCGGGATGACCAGCGTCGTCGAGCCGCACGAGGACGGCGGGTTCCGCGTCACGCTCACGTACGAGACCCCGGACCGGAAGGGCAAGACCTCCGAGCGCAGTGACACCTACCGGGCCCGGTTCACCGAGCTGGTGCCGGACGCGCACGTCGTCGAGGTGGACGAGTTCGAGACCACCGACCCGCAGCTCGCCGGCGAGATGACCATGACCATCACGCTGCGCGACGGCGACGGCGGCACCGAGCTGGTCGCCGTCCACGAGGGCGTGCCGGCAGGGGTGGCCCCGGAGGACAACGAGCTGGGCTGGCGGATGGCACTGGACCGGCTGGCCGCGCTGGTCGAGGAGTGACCTACTCCAGCGAGACGAGGCCGATCATCGCGGCCGCCTGCGACGGGTCGCCGTGCACGGTCAGCACCTCGATCGGCACCCGACGCCATGCGGCGAGCAGCAGGTCGCCGGCGTTCCCGGTGAGCGTGGCGATCGGGAAGGGCCGCGAGCCGGGGAAGAGGGTCCGCTCGGCGTCGGCGTCCAGGACGTGGAACACCACGGGGTGCGCACCGGCCGGCGGCCCGTCGGGCAGCGCACTCGGAACCATGACCTCGAGCCATTCGTCGAGGCCGTCCAGCCCGACGTCGGCCGGGATGGGCCGGACGGCACCCAGCACCTGCTCGACGTCGGCGGTGTGCACCGTCGCCTCCTGCAGCTGCCGCCGCAGCACGAAGGCCACGTCCTGCTGTGGCGCCCACGTCCACACGCGCTCGGACGGGTCGGCACCCGCGAGCACGGTCTCCAGTTCGGCGTTCTGCGCGATGAGGAAGCCGAGCAGTTCGTCGTCCGGGTGCCGGGCCGGCTCGAGGTAGGTCGACGGGTCCGGCGCCCGGGTCTTCACCACCCATGCCCAGAAGTGCTGCACCTCCGACAGGTGCCACACCAGGTCGTTCAGCTTCCAGCCGGGGCAGCCCGGCACCGGTGCCTGCCAGCCGTGCTCGAGGACGGCTTCCGCGGTCGCGTCGGCGAACCGCGCGTTCGTCTTCTCCAGGACCGGGAGGTACTCGTCGAGCTCCATCGCTCCCCCTCGCGCCGCCGTCGACACGGACCGACGCTAGGGCAGCAGCCCGCCGAACGGGAGCGGTCCGGTGCGCGACGCAGGATCGTCCGGCCGCCGATCTAGGCTTCAGCCGTGCTCTCCTGGCCCGCCCCGCTGCTCCCGACCCTGCCCGGGACCGGGCCCGTCCTCAAGCTCCACGACACCTCCCGCGCCGAGATCGTGGCCACCAGCCCCGGCCCGACGGCGCGCATGTACGTCTGCGGCATCACCCCGTACGACGCCACCCACCTGGGGCACGCGGCGACCTATCTCGCGTTCGACCTGGTCAACCGCATGTGGCGGGACGCCGGCCACGCCGTCCACTACGTCCAGAACGTCACCGACATCGACGACCCGCTGCTCGAGCGGGCCGAGCGCGACCACGACGACTGGATCGTCCTCGGGATGCGCGAGACGGCGCTCTTCCGCGAGGACATGACGGCGCTGCGCGTGCTGCCGCCGGAGGACTTCGTGGGCGCGGTCGAGTCCATCCCGCGGATCGTGGCCCACATCGAGGACCTGCTGACCGAGGGGCTGGCCTACGTCCTGGACGACGGCACCGGCGACATCTACCACGACGTGGCCCAGGCGCCGGGCTTCGGCGGGGAGTCCCGCTACGACGAGGCGACGATGCTGCGGTTCTTCGCGGAGCGCGGGGGAGACCCCGACCGGGCGGGCAAGCGCCATCCGCTGGACCCCATGCTGTGGCGCGGCGAGCGGCCGGGCGAGCCCTCCTGGCCCGGCCCGCGCGGTGCGGCCGGCCGGCCGGGCTGGCACATCGAGTGCGCCACCATCGCGCTCGACACGATCGGCATGGGCTTCGACGTCCAGGGCGGCGGCAGCGACCTGATCTTCCCGCACCACGAGTACTCCGCCGTGCACGCCGAGGCGCTCACTGCCACGAAGCCCTTCGCCCGGGCCTACGTGCACGCGGCGATGATCGGCCTGGACGGCGAGAAGATGAGCAAGAGCCGCGGCAACCTGGTCTTCGTCTCCCGCCTGCGGGGGGACGGCGTCGACCCGATGGCCATCCGTCTGGCACTGCTCTCCGGGCACTACCGCACCGACCGCCCCTGGACGGCGGACCTGCTGAAGACCGCCGAGGAACGACTCGCCACGTGGCGCCGGGCGGTGTCCCTGGACGCCGGTGCGCCCGCCGCGCCGCTGCTGCGCGGACTGCGCGAGCGGCTGGCCGACGACCTGGACAGCCCCGGCGCGATCGCCCTGGTCGACGAGTGGGCGGACCGGACGCTGGCGGGGCTCGGGGACTCGGAGGAGGAGGCGCCGCGGATCGTGTGCGACGCCGTCGACGCCCTGTTGGGTGTGGCGCTCGGGGACTGCGGATGACGGCCGGCCCGTTCCGGTTCACCGACCGGGCCGCCCGCGAGCGGCGGGAGCACGACCTCGCCCCGGCGGCGACCCGCGCGGCGGACAGCCGCGGGCGGGCCCGCCCGGAAGCCGAGGACGAGCTGCGGACGGCCTTCGAGCGCGACCGCGACCGCATCCTGCACGCCAAGGCCTTCCGCCGGCTCAAGCACAAGACCCAGGTCTTCCTGAACCCCGACGGCGACCACTTCGTCACCCGGCTCACCCACACGCTGCAGGTCACGCAGGTCGCGCGCTCGCTGGCACGGGCGCTCGGGTTGAACGAGACCCTCGCCGAGGCCATCGCACTCGCCCACGACGTCGGCCACTCGCCGTTCGGCCACCTGGGCGAGGACGCCCTCGAGCCGTACGTCCCCGGCGGTTGGCACCACGCCGCGCAGGGCGTGCGCATCGTGGAGGTGCTGGAGCACCTGAACCTCACGTGGGAGGTGCGCGACGGCGTCCGGTCGCACAGCTGGAAGATCGACCCGCCGCCGTCCACCCGCGAGGGCGAGTGCGTCCGGTACGCCGACCGGATCGGCTACCTCTCCCACGACGCGCTCGACGCGATCCGGGCCGGCGTGCTGCGCGCGGACGACCTGCCGTCCCGGGCGCGGGCCGTGTTCGGGGAGCCCGGCAGCGAGATGGTCGGCGCCATGATCGACGCCGTCGTCGCGGGGAGCCTGTCACCCGAGAACACCGCCGGCGCCGTCGTCATGGATCCCGACGCGCTCGAGGCGATGCACGAGCTGCGGGCCTTCATGTTCCAGCGGGTCTACAACTCGCAGACCGCCGCCGGGCAGAAGCACGTGGCGATCGAGGTGATCCGCCGGCTGGTGGACCACCACCTCGAGCACCCCGACCTGATCCCTGCGAGCTACCGGGACACCGAGGCCGACGAGGTCACGCAGGTCGTGGACTACGTGTCGGGGATGACCGACCGGTTCGCGCTGAACATGCACGACCGGCTGTTCGACGCCGACGCCAGCTCCCAGCTGACGCCATTACTTCGCGATCCGCCGGATCGCACCGCGGCCAGGTAGCGTCCCCGACCCGGGCTGAGCCGCTGCGTCGCGCCTGCGCGGACCCCTTCGGGGCCCACTCGGCGCGACAGGCCGGGAGCCTTTGTCGCTCAGCCGCCGGTCGAGCCGCGGCGGCGGAGGTAGCGCTCGAACTCCCGCGCGATCTGGTCGCCGTTCGCCTGCGACAGGTCGACCTCGGTCGCCCGCTCCTCGAGCGAGCGCACGTACTCGATGACCTCGGCGTCCTCGTTGGCCATCTCGTCGACGGTCTTGACCCAGTCGTCGGCCTGCTCGGGCAGCGCCCCCAGGGGCACGGGGATCTCCAGGACCTCCTCGACCCGCTGCAGCAGCGCCACGGTCGCGCGCGGAGACGGCGGCTGCGAGACGTAGTGGGGGACGGCGGCCCAGAAGCTGATCGCCGGCAGTCCCGCCTGCACGCACGCGTCCTGGAAGACGCCGAGGATGCCCGTGGGGCCCTCGTAGCGGGAGGTCTCCAGGCCGTACGCCCGGGCCGAGCCCGAGTCGTAGGCCGAGCCGGTGACCGGCGTGGGACGCGTGTGCGGAGTGTCGGCCAGCATCGCACCGAGGGCCACGACGATCGAGACGTCCAGCTCCTCGAGGATCGCCAGGAGCTCGTCGCAGAACCCGCGCCACCGCATGTTCGGCTCGATGCCGCGGATGAGCACCACATCGCGCTCGCTGCCCGGCGGTCGGGCGACCGAGATGCGCGTCGTCGGCCACTCGATCCGACGGCTCACCCCGCCGATCAGGGAGACCGTCGGCCGGTTGACCTGGAAGTCGTAGTAGTCCTCGGGGTCCAGCGCGGCGAGCGGCTTGGCGTCCCAGATCAGTTCCAGGTGCTCGACCGCCCCCGTCGCGGCGTCCCCGGCGTCGTTCCAGCCCTCGAACGCGACCACGACGAGCGGATCGGTCAGCTGGGGCAGGTCGTCAGCGGCGGACTTGGGCTCGATCACCCTTCCGAGCCTACGTCGATCCGGCGCTCCCGCCCTGCTCGACGACTCCTCCGGGTCACTCCAGGCCGAAGCCGTCGTGCGACGCGGGGGAGCGTCTCGCGCAGCGGGCTTGGCGGCGGATGAGAGGATGTCGGTCGACATCGGGAACGCCCAGGCCTGGGCCAGCCCGCCGGGGTGGGGCCGTCGACGCCCGCAGCCCACCCGAAGGACCTCTGGGGATCATCCTGTGTCCAACAATCCTTCCCTCCGCCCGGACGCCACGGCCGCGCTCACCGCGCTGCTCCAGCAGCGGATCCTCGTGCTGGACGGCGCCATGGGCACCGCGATCCAGCGGGACCGGCCGGACGAGGCGGGTTACCGCGGTGAGCGCTTCGCCGACTGGCCGACCGACGTCCAGGGGAACAACGACCTCCTGAGCATCACTCAGCCGGCGATCATCGCCGGTATCCACCGCGAGTACCTCGAGGCCGGCGCCGACCTCATCGAGACCAACACGTTCAACGCGACGGCCATCTCGCTGAGCGACTACCAGATGCAGGACCTCGCCTACGAGCTGAACGTCGCAGCTGCCCGGCTCGCCCGCCGCGAGTGCGACGCGATGACCGAGCGCACCCCCCAGAAGCCGCGCTTCGTCGTCGGCGCGATCGGCCCGACCAGCCGGACGGCGTCCATCTCGCCCGACGTGAACGACCCCGGCGCGCGCAACGTCACCTACGACGAGCTGGTCGAGGCCTACCTGGAGCAGGCCAACGGCCTCGTGGACGGCGGCGCCGACGTGCTGCTCATCGAGACCATCTTCGACACGCTCAACGCGAAGGCGGCGATCTTCGCGCTGGAGACGCTGTTCGAGGAACGGGGCCGCCGCTGGCCGGTGATGATCTCGGGAACCATCACCGATGCCTCCGGCCGCACGCTGTCGGGCCAGGTCACCGAGGCGTTCTGGCACTCGGTCCGGCACGCGCAGCCGCTTCTGGTGGGCCTCAACTGCGCCCTCGGTGCGAAGGAGATGCGGCCCTACATCGCCGAGCTGTCGCGGGTCGCGGACACCTTCGTGTCCTGCTATCCGAACGCCGGCCTGCCCAACGCGTTCGGCGAGTACGACGAGTCGCCCGCCGAGACCGCGGCCGTCCTGGCGGAGTTCACCGACAGCGGCTTCGTCAACGTCGTCGGTGGCTGCTGCGGCACCACGGCGGCGCACATCGCCGCGATCGCCGCCGTGGCCGACGGCAAGGCCCCGCGCACGCCGGCGCAGGTCCGACCGGGTCTGCGGCTGTCCGGCCTGGAGCCGGTGACGATCACCGAGGACTCGCTCTTCGTCAACGTCGGCGAGCGCACGAACATCACCGGCTCCGCCCGATTCCGCAACCTGATCAAGGCCGGGGACTACGTGACCGGGCTCGCGGTCGCCCGCCAGCAGGTCGAGGCGGGCGCGCAGGTCATCGACATCAACATGGACGAAGGGATGATCGACGGCGTCGCCGCGATGGACCGCTTCACCAAGCTCATCGCGAGCGAGCCCGACATCAGCCGCGTCCCGACGATGATCGACTCCTCGAAGTGGGACGTCATCGAGGCCGGTCTGAAGAACGTGCAGGGCAAGGCGATCGTCAACTCGATCTCCCTCAAGGAGGGCGAGGAGAAGTTCGTCCGCGAAGCGCGGCTGTGCCGGAAGTACGGCGCCGCGATCGTCGTCATGGCCTTCGACGAGGACGGGCAGGGCGACACCCTCGAACGCCGGACGCAGATCTGCCGGCGCGCCTACGACATCCTCGTCGAGCAGGTCGGCTTCCCGGCCGAGGACATCATCTTCGATCCCAACATCTTCGCCGTCGCCACGGGCATCGAGGAGCACGCCAACTACGGCCTGGACTTCATCGAGGCCACTCGGTGGATCAAGCAGAACCTGCCCGGCGCGCTGGTCTCCGGCGGCGTCTCGAACGTCTCGTTCTCCTTCCGCGGTAACAACCCCGTGCGCGAGGCCATCCACTCGGTCTTCCTGTACCACGCGATCGAGGCCGGGCTGGACATGGCGATCGTCAACGCCGGCCAGCTCGAGGTCTACAGCGAGGTGCCCGAGCTGCTCCGCGAGCGCATCGAGGACGTCATCCTCAACCGTCGCCCGGACAGCACCGAGCGCCTCCTGGAGATCGCCGGTGACTTCGCCGGCGACGGTTCGGTCAAGGAGGTGGCCACCGAGGAGTGGCGGTCGCTGCCGGTCGACGAGCGGATCACCCACGCCCTGGTCAAGGGGATCGACGCGTTCGTCGAGGACGACACCGAGGAGCTGCGCGCCCTCATCAGCGAGCGGGGCGGCCGGCCGATCGAGGTGATCGAGGGCCCGCTGATGGACGGCATGAACGTCGTGGGCGACCTGTTCGGCGCGGGCAAGATGTTCCTGCCGCAGGTGGTCAAGTCCGCCCGTGTGATGAAGAAGGCCGTCGCCTACCTGATCCCGTTCATCGAGGCGGAGAAGCAGCCCGGGGACGCCGAGCGCACCAACGGCAAGGTCGTCATGGCGACGGCCAAGGGCGACGTCCACGACATCGGCAAGAACATCGTCGGCGTCGTCCTCCAGTGCAACAACTACGACGTCGTCGACCTGGGCGTCATGGTGCCCGCGCAGAAGATCCTGGACACCGCCAAGGCGGAGGGTGCCGACATCATCGGCCTGTCCGGGCTCATCACGCCGTCGCTGGACGAGATGGTCAACCTGGCGTCGGAGATGGAGCGGCAGGGATTCGACATCCCGCTGCTCGTCGGCGGTGCCACGACATCGCGCGCCCACACGGCGGTCAAGATCGAGCAGAAGTACCACGGCCCGGTCATCTGGGTGAAGGACGCCTCCCGATCGGTGCCGGTCGTCGCGGCGCTGCTGTCCGACGAGCAGCGTCCGCAGCTGCTCGCCGAGACCCAGGCCGAGTACGAGGTGCTGCGCGAGCGGCACTTCGCCCGTCAGGACAGCCGGACCATGCTGCCGCTGGAGGCGGCGCGTGCTGCGGCTCCGGCGATCGACTGGAGCACCTACACCCCGCCGCGACCGCGGATGCTCCTGCAGCAGGCGATGGACGTCTGCAACGGGCCGTCCTGCGACCACCGCCACCACGACGCGACCCAGTTCGTGAAGACCCTGTCCGACTACCCACTCGCGGAGCTGCGCCGGTACATCGACTGGCAGCCGTTCTTCAACGCATGGGAGATGCGGGGCCGGTTCCCCGACATCCTCAACAACCCGACGACGGGCGAGGCCGCCCGCCGCCTCTACGAGGACGCGCAGGTCATGCTCGACCAGATCGTCGAGGCTGGTTGGCTGCGGGCCAACGGCGTCTTCGGCCTGTTCCCGGCCAACCAGGTGGACGGCGACGACATCGAGGTCTACACCGACGAGTCGCGCCGCACCGTCCTGACGACCCTGCACCAGCTCCGGCAGCAGACCGAGGGTCGGGACGGCTCACCGCGCAAGTCGCTGGCGGACTTCGTCGCGCCGAAGGCGACCGGACTGCGGGACTACGTCGGTGCCTTCGCGGTGACCGCGGGCCTCGGGTCGACCGAGCGCGTGGCGGAGTTCAAGAAGGGCAACGACGACTACAGCGCCATCCTCCTGGAGTCGCTGGCCGACCGGCTGGCCGAGGCGTTCGCCGAGCGGCTGCACGAGCGGGTGCGCAAGGAGTTCTGGGCCTACGCCCCCGACGAGCACCTCGACAACGAGTCGCTGATCTCGGAGAAGTACTCCGGCATCCGCCCGGCACCGGGCTATCCCGCGTGCCCGGAGCACACCGAGAAGCAGACGATCTGGGAGCTGCTCGACGTGGAGGCCACCACCGGCATCGAGCTCACCGAGAGCATGGCCATGTGGCCGGGGGCCGCCGTCAGCGGGCTCTACTTCTCGCACCCGGCGTCGCGCTACTTCGTGCTGGGGCGCATCGGCCGGGACCAGGTCGAGGACTACGCGCGCCGCAAGGGCTGGACGGTCGACGAGGCCGAGAAGTGGCTGTCGCCGAACCTCGGCTACCGCACCGAGGACGAATGAGCAGGTCGGACGCGCTGTGAAAACATCACATTTCAATAACGTGGATTTGTAGGTAGGTTGGCTCCCGTCCGCCGGAAACACTGTTCCTCAACCGAGGACGTCGGCCGGACACCGCCGAACCGTGCCGCGGCCGCCAGCCGCGGACGGACCGGGGACCCATGGATCCCCTGGGGTGAATCCTGCGCGCGCACCGCGGCAGGTAGGGCAACTTCCGGCCCGAACCCGTCAGCTAACTCGGTAGGCGGGTTGGGAAGAAACGGAGAGCCGCCCCTGTGGCGACCCTGAACCGCACCTCTGCACGTCTGCACGACGACAGCCCCCTCCTCCAGGACGACGACCGCGACGAGGCAGTCGCGCCCCGCGCCGCACGCCGGCCACGCCGTCGGCAGGCACCCCCCGCCCGGGTCGCCTACGCCCTGGGCATCGCGACCGTCTGCGCGATGGTCGTCATCGACCTCGCCGGCGGCGACCCCGCCGCGACGGCCAGCACGCAGGAGCAGTCGGCCTCGGTCGCCGTCGCCGCCGCGCTCGGCATCGACGGCAGCGGCGTCGACGTGCCCGCCACGGAGGACCCCGAGCTCCTGGGCCAGCTGGCCGCCAGCCGATCCGAGCGAGACCAGGACGAGGCTGCTGCAGCGACCGCCCAGGCACAGGCGGAGCAGGCGGCTGCGGCCGCCCGCGCCGAGGCCGAGGCCAAGGCGGCCTCGGCGGCCGCCTTG
>NZ_SPQM01000009.1 GCF_004570345.1 Blastococcus sp. CT_GayMR20
CATCATGGCGTCCTTGAGGCCGTGCCGGGCGGCGTAGCGCTCCAGCTCGGTCCCGCCCGGAGCGCCCGTCCTCGTCGTCGGCACGCCGCTCTCCTCGGCGAACGCGACCAGCCGGTCGGCGTCCGCCCGGTGCTCCATCGGCAGCAGTGCGACGGGGGCTTCGCCCTCGCGGCTGCGGCTCAGGGTGGGGACGGCGTCGTCGTCCTCACCGAAGAGGACGAGCTCGGCGTCCGCGGCCCGGAAGGCACCGCGGACGGCGGTCAGGAAGTCGGTGAGCGCGGTGGGGGCGTCGTCGCTGGTGTAGAGCAGTGACGTGACCTCGTGCAGGAGGCGCAGGTTGTTCTGCTGCTCGCGGGCCTTGGCGTAGGCCCGGTAGGCGGAGATGAGCAGCACCGACGGCAGCGCGAGCAGGATGAGCGAGGCCGGGTTCTGCATGGCGATCTGGGCGGCGAGGAGCCCGAACGCGGCCATCGCGAGAGCGAAGGGCATCGAGAGGGCGAGCATGCGCGGGAGCGCCCGCAGGCCCAGGTAGCCCTGCGAGAGGCTGATCGCGGCGAAGATGCACAGCCCGGCGGCGAGCGTGCTGACGGCCACGGCCGCGAGGCCGGCGACCCAGTTCCAGGCGCCCGAGAGCGCGGCGTCCTGCGAGATGGCGGCGAAGAGGATGGTCGCGAGGCACCCGCTCAGCGCGAACTGGGCGAGGTTGAACGCGAGCTTGAGGCCGGACTGGCGGCGGTGCAGCACCAGCGCGAGGGCGGCCCCGGCCAGCTGCGCGGTGATCAGCTGGGCCGGTGCGATGAGGTACAGACCGGCGACGAGCACGAGATCGGCCAGCGAGAAGGAGTGGGAGTCCTTCTGCAGCTGGATGTGCACGACGAGCAGCTCACCGGCCGCGAACGCCACCACCCAGACCAGCCAGGGCAGGGTGAACCCACCCTCGAGGCGGGGAAGGTCACGGACCACGAGGACGTACAGCGCGGCCGCGACCGCCGCCACGACCGTGACCAGCAGGCCGATGCGCCGGGTCGTGGTCAGCCACGACGGGCGCGCGGCAGCCGACACCTGCGGCATCGCCGACATCCCGGTCTCCTCTCCGTGCTGCTACGCCCCGTGCGTCAACGGGGTCATCGGCACGGGCTCGACGAAGCTGTAGCGACTCAAGTCAGAACCCGACCATCAGGGGGGAGGCCCGGGTTCCGGGCGCCGCCGGGTCACGAGCCGGCGCGGTCGCCCCGGCTCCCCGTGCCGGGCGCGGGCGGAACGGTCAGCACGCCCCGGGACCGCAGCCGGGCAGGGAGGCGTCGGCTCCCGGTGGAAGGCGACGCCCACGGGGCGGCGCTGTGGTGGTTGTCGTTGCGGGTCATCGCGCACTCCGTTGCTCGGGAACTGCTGCGAGCATCGCCGGGGGGTCTGACATTCCGCTCCGGCGGACCTGTGAAGACGCTGCGACGGGTTCCCGACCTCTGTCAGGCGTCCAGGAAGTCCTCGATGACCGGTGCCAGCTCGGCAGCCTCCGTGACCAGCGCGATGTGCCCGCCCTCGTAGACGTGCAGGCGGGCGTCGGGCAGGAGCCGCGCCATCATGCGCGCGTTGACCAGCGGGACGATCGGGTCGTCGTCCCCGGCCACGATGAGCGTCGGCTGCCGGATCAGCTTGAGGAACGGCAGGCTGCTCCAGCCGGTGCTGGCGGCCAGCTGGTAGTAGTACCCCCGCCGCGGACCGAGGCGGGTCGCGGAGTGCAGGACCTGCGCCGCGCGCTCGGGGTGGGTGCGCATCGTGCCGCCGTAGATCTCCCCGGCGATGCTGCGGGCGTAGTCGGGGTCCCGGTGCCGTCTCGGGGTCAGCATGCGCGCCAGCACCCTCGGGTTGGCCGGGACCATCAGCGAGCCTGTCGCGGTCGCCGCGAGGACGAGCCGCCGGCACCGGTTCCGGTGCTGGGCGGCGAAGTGCTGGGCCAGGCCGCCGCCCCAGGACAGACCGAGGACGTCGACCGGCGCGTCGAAACCCAGCCGGGTCAGCGCACGGGCGACCACCGGGCTGAAGGTGGCCAGGTTGTAGGGGACGACGGGCCGCGGCGATCCGCCCACGCCGGGGACGTCGAACCGGATCACCGTGCGCCGGCGGTCGAGGGCGTCCACGAACGGCTGCAGGACCTCGAGGCTCGCCCCGATCCCGTTCATCAGCAGGAAAGGCGGAAGGGACTCGTCCGTTCCGGGGCGCACGGCCACCCGGAGCGTCCGGCGACCCGCCGTCACGGTGCGGACGTACGCCGCCCCACCGACGGGAACCCGGCTACTTGTCGAAGACATAGGTGCCGGGCGCCTCGGCCAGCTGCTCCAGGTCTCCACCGAGCTTCTCCGGCGCGGGCACCTCCTCGCCCGACCGTTCGCCCAGCCACGTCATGTAGTCCGGCCACCACGAGCCCTGGACGGTCTCGGCCTGCGCCATCCACTCCTTCGGGTCCTCGGGCGTATCGCCCGCGACCTGGAAGGTGGACTTGGGGTTGCCCGGCGGGTTGACCAGCGAGGCGATGTGCCCGCTGGTGGACAGGATGAACCGGCTGTCCCCGCCGAGCAGCTGGGTCGAGCGGTAGCAGGCTTGCCACGGGCACAGGTGGTCGGCGATGCCGGCGGTGACGTAGGAGTCGACCGTGACGGTGGACAGGTCCACCGGCGTCCCGAGCATCGACGCCTTGCCGGGCCGGGTGAGGGCGTTGCCGATCGCGATGTCGATGAAGTCGCGGTGCAGCGCGGCGCTCATCCGGGTGGTGTCGGCGTTCCAGAACAGGATGTCGAAGTTCGGCGGCTTCTTGCCCTGCAGGTAGTTGTTGACCCAGTAGTTCCACACCAGGTCGTTGGGCCGCAGCCACGCGAAGACCTCGGCCAGCCCGGCGCCGTCCAGATAGCCCTTCTTGCGCGACTTCTCCGTCGCGGCCCTGATCGACTCCTCGTCCATGAGAGCCGAGACGGTGCCGGCCCGTTCCCAGTCCAGGACGGTGACGGCGAGGCTGAGCGCGGTCACCCGGTCCAGGCCGCCGGTCGCGGCGAGGTGGGCCAGGGTCATCGAGGTGATGATCCCGCCCGAGCAGAACGCCTGGAGGGCGACCTTCTCCTGGCCCGTGACGCGCTCGACGGCGTCCATCGCGTCGAGGATGGCCTGGCCGTAGGCGTCCAGACCCCAGTCGGCGTGGCGCTCGTCGGGATTGCGCCACGACATCATGAAGACCTGCTGGCCGCTGGCCACGTAGTGCTCGATGATGCTGCGCCCCGGCGCGAGGTCGGCGATGTAGAACTTGTTGATCGTCGGCGGCACCATCAGCAGCGGCACCGCCCGGACGGTCTCCGTCGTCGGCCGGTACTGGATCAGCTCGAAGACCTCGGTGCGGAAGACCACGGCCCCCGGCGTGGCCGCGAGGTCCTCGCCGACGGTGAACGCGTCCGGGTCGATCATCGACGGCACCCGCGGCGGTGTCGCCAGGTCGGACACGAACTGCTTCAGCCCCCGGACGGCGCTCCTGCCTCCGGTGTCGATCGCAGCCTTCAGGGACAGCGGGTTGACGACCGGCACGTTGCTGGGGGCCAGGGCGTCGACCAGGTTCGTCGCGGTGAAGCGGATCCGCTCGTCGTCCTGCCAGTCGAGTTCTGCGTCGTCGATCAGCTCCCACGCGGTCCGTGCGGTGGCCAGGTGCAGCTGCATGGCCCGCCGCAGCAGCCCGTTGCCCGCCCAGGCGGGGTCGGCGAACCGCTTGTCCTTCTTGCCGGGGGCCAGCTCCGAGCTCCCGGCTGCGATCTTCGCGACCTCCCGGGCCAGCTCGGTGGCCCGGGACGCCACCGTGCCGGGCTGCCTGGCGAGCGCGGAGCCGAAGCGCAGCGCCGTCCCGGCGGGGGGGACGAGCCGGCGCAGCGGTCCGCGAGCGGCGTCGACGAGGACCATGTCCAGCCCCATGACGGCCTCGGCCGCCTCCTCCGGCGGATCGGCCGGACGGCCCGCCGGGCGGTCGGTCGGCGCACTGCGCGAGCGTCTCGTCGAGTCGCGGTCGGTCGCGGGCTGGGCCATGGGCGGGTCTCCTCGGGGCGCGCTGCGCTGCGCTGCCGCGGAGGAACCCGGAGGGTGCGCCGCTTCCCCCGGGCGCAGATGTGACCCCGATTACTCAACCACAGCTCCAGGGGACCGGCAGGGCGACCGAGGTGCCGCTCAGCCGCCCCCGGGAGGGGTCAGCGCGCGTACTCCGGGCAGATGTTCGTGAGTGCCAGCTGCACGAAGTTGGCGGCCTCGGCGTCGGTCGCCCCGGCGAACGTCAGGGCGCGGGTCACGTCCTCGGGGGTCGCGCCGTAGGACATCTCGTTGCAGACGTCCCGGGCCATCTTCAGCTTCTGCGCGTCGTCGACGGGCGGGGCGAGCCCGGAGTCGGTGACCTCGTCGAGGAACGTCTGCGGGGCCGCCGTCTGGGCCGGTGCTCCGGCGGTGGTGGAGGCGGCCGGAGTTCCGGTGCCGGCCTGCTCGGCCGGCGCCTCGGCCGCCACGGACGGCGGCGCGGGGGTCGTGGCGGCCGGCGCCTCGGCCGAGGGCGTGGGGGACGTCTCGACGGACGGCGCAGCGGAGGAGGGCGCGGTCGTCGAGGAGCTCGACCCGGCCGCCTCGGTGCCGCCTGGGCGGGCCATGGCGTACCACGCGCCGAACGCGACGAGCACGGCGGCGACGGCGGCCACGATCAGCACGCGCTCCAGCGCCTTGGAACCGAGGGCGCCGGACAGGCCCGTGCGGCGCTTGGTCGTCTTCGCGGTCATGCGTACTGCTCCGTCCTGGTCCGGCCCCGTCGGCCGGCTTCGATGTCCCATCGGCAGATCCGCCGCGGGATCCAGGCGTTCCAGGGCGGCTCTCACCCGTCCGGGTGCATCGTGGACGCCTGGGTCAGGACGTCGACGCGGCCGGGTCGCGCCGGTGACGGATCGCCATCAGGAGCGCCGGCCAGCCCAGCGCCAGGCCGGCACCGAGCAGCGCGCCGGCGAGGGTGTCGGAGAACCAGTGCGCCCGCAGGTAGACCCGGGAGAGCGCCATGACCGCGGTGAACTCCACCGCGTAGACCTCCCACCGCCAGCGCTGGCGACCGGGACTGGCGAGCACCAGCACCAGCCCGACGGCCGTCACCGCCGTCGCGATCGCGTGACCGGACGGGAACGCCGCCCCCGACGTCTCGATCAGTGCCAGCGGTGGACGCGGCCGGCCGATCGCGGCCTTCATCGTGCCGATCAGCACCTCGCTGGTGACGACGGCGAGGGCGAACGCCGCCAGGCGCAGCCAGTGCCGCCGCCAGGCGAGCAGGAGGAGGGCGGCCACCCGCAGCGGCCAGTTGACCATCCCGCTCCCCACCAGAGAGAACACCTTGGCCAGCGCGGTCACGGGGTCGTTCTCCACGACCCCGGCGAACCGCCACACCGCGTCGTCCACGAACTGGACGGCCGGACGCGTCGCCGGCAGGACGTACAGCAGGGTCACCACCAGGGCGCCGACCAGCAGGCAGACACTCACCAGGAGGCCGCGACGGTTGTCGACGAGCATCAGGCCGGACGCCCCAGCGCCAGGCGGACGACGCCGGCGACGGCGAGCCCCAGTCCGGCCCCGCCGACCACGTCGAGCGGCAGGTGGGCGGCGACGTATACCCGGGTGAGGCAGACCGCGGTGACACCGACGGCCACTGCGATCCGGCCGCGCCTGCCCAGCCACGGCCAGGCGACGGCGGCGAGGGCAGCCAGCGTCGCCGCGTGCCCGGACACGAAGCCCCGGCCGACGGCGTCGGCCCCGCGGAGCACCACCTCGTCCAGCAGCGCGTCGGGCCGGCCGCGCGTCACGATGCCCTTCACCACCTTGGCCAGCACGTACGTCGCGCCACCGGCGAGCAGCAGTTCTCCGGCCAGTCGCCACCGGTGCCGCGCGGCCGCGAGGAGGGCGGAGGCCGGCACGACGAGCACGTTGCCGAGCTGCATGACGGGCCAGACGAGCACGAAGGGCAGCACCGTGGTCCCGTTCAGCACGCGGAAGACCGCCGCCTCGAGCTCACCCACGTGGTGGCGGTCGATCGGCAGGGCGGCGAGGACGAGCACGGCGGAGCCGGCGACCACGAGCGCCAGGTCCGGCCAGCCGCGCGTGACGGGGATGGGGCGGGTGGGCGCCTGCGTGCTCACACCGTCTCCGGCACCAGCTCGGTCCGGGGGGCAGAGTTCGGCTCCCGCCGCCAGGACCGGTTGCGCCGCCAGAAGATGTACGTCGCCAGGCCGATCGGGATCGGCAGCACGTAGGTGAGCGCCCGGAACAGCAGCACGGCGGCCGCGACCAGCGCCCGCGGTCCGCCGGCCGTCGAGAGTCCGGTGATGAGTGCGAGCTCGATGACGCCGAGCCCGCCGGGCGTGAAGGGGATGGCCGTCAGCAGCCGGGCGAAGGCGAAGACCGCGAGCGCCTCGGCCAAGCTGACCTCCTCGGGGCCCACCCCGACGAAGCGCAGCGCCAGCAGCAGGACGGCGAACAGCGAGAGGTGGCTGACGACCGTGGCGAGGGTGATCCAGTGCCACCGGGCCCGCAGCAGCAGCACGGTGCGCTCGCGGAACTTCGTGGTCGCCCGGTCCCAACCCGACACCGGCCCCTTGCCGAACGGCCGCAGTACCGCCGACGCGATCTTGCCGAAGGCGGTGCCGAGCCGGGCGGCGGCCGCCCGGCTGCGCAGGAGCATGCCGAGGAGGACGACGGCGACCACGAGGGCGGCCACGCCGACCGCTCCGGCGACGAGCCGTCCGGTCGTCGGGGTCGCGGTGAAGGCCAGCAGGACCAGGGCGAGCACGGGCAGGCCGAGCTTCGCGAAGTTGTTCCAGAGCCCGGAGACCAGCAGGGAGACAGACGTCCGGGAGCGGGAGAAGCCCCAGGAGGAGTTCATGGCATAGGTGAGGCCGAGGGAGATGGCCGCGCCGCCGATCACGGTGTTCGAGACCGCCGTCGACGTCTCGGTCGACACCGTGGCCTGCCCCAGGGTCATGCCGGGCGTCGTCGCGACCATGACGAACTGGTAGGTGGCCAGGTTCCACACCGCTGCGAGGAGCAGGATCGTCACCTCGAGCCAGCTCAGGGCGCGGACCGAGGCCCACACGTCGGAGAGGCTGGTGAACTGCGGCAGGAACCAGACGAACACGCCGGCGACCAGCGCGACCGACAGCAGAGGTCCCAGCAGGCGCCGCCACAAGGGCTTGCGGGCGTGCCCGGCCTCCGCCGTCCGGGGCTCGACGGCGGTCACGGGTCCAGCTCCAGCCGACCGTCGCTCTCCTCCCGCACGAGCTCCCGCAGGTCGTCCCGGCTGACCGTGCCCAGGCCCTGCGTGGCGATGGCGAGGGGTTCGGACCGGTCCTCGCCGGAGATCGAGAACAGCACGGTGATGCAGCCCCCCTCGAACAGGTAGAAACGCCGGCCGACGAACAGCGGGCTGACCTGCGTCACCCGCTCCATCCGGCGCATGTCCTGCCGGTCGCTGGGGATCTCGCTGGCCCCTGAGGTGTCGCACGACTCGGTCAGCTGCACCTCGATCGCGTGGACCCCGTGCCGGTCGGAGTCCAGCCAGAACGCCGCCGAGTCGCTGTCGGCCTCCATGTCCGCGAAGTGCCAGCCCAGCGGCATGCCCTCCAGGCAGGGGACCCAGGCGGCGCTCGGAACCGACTGGGCCATGAGGACCACACCGTTGGCCGGGGTGCCCTCGTCGCCCTCCTTGCAGGCCACCAGGTCACTGCCCAGGGATGCCACCCGGATGCAACCGGTGAGCAGCACGGGCCCGAGCAGCACGGTCGGCAGCGCCGCCCACCGTCGGCCGGCCCGCCTCACAACGGTGACCTCAGCAGGTTGAGGACGATGAGCGCGGTGATGGCGAACACGACCAGCGTCGTCAGCGTCAGTCCGGCGCGCCGCCAGCTCCACCGCTGGATCCGCACCGGGGGCAACCGGTAGGGGAGCAGGCGCAGGAAGTCGCCGTGCAGGTCCCGTCCCTGCTGACGCAGCATCCGCCGCAGCTGGGAGGGCATGGTCAGCCCGCGGGTGGCGGCGAAGGCCTCCGCGATCTCCTCCTCCGAGAACTGCCGCCGGGCGCGCTGGTACACGCGTTCGGCGTCGGTGCGCAGGCCGAGCACCAGCATCATGTTGGCCAGGTCGACCGCCTGCCGCCAGGGACTGGGCCGCACCTCCGCGAAGGCGGAGTCGATCACGAACAGGGTGCCGTCGCGCACGAGCAGGTTGGCCGGCTTGATGTCGCGGTGGGCCATGCCGATCTCCCACATCCGGCGTACCACGGCGAGCCCCTGGTCGATGATCGAGTCGTCGATCTCGGCCTCCCCGGCCTCCTTCGCCCCCGTGATGAACTCGGTGACCAGGAGGTACTCGCGCTCGGGGGTGATCTCCACGATGCCCAGCGGATGCGGCACCGGCAGCCCGGCGTCGGAGAACAGGCGCAGGATGTAGTCCTCGTACTGCACCAGCCGCCGGACGCTGTGGAACGGCTTCTCGTCCTCCAGCTGGCCGTAGAGCAGGGCCCGACCGAGCTTGTACCAGCGGTCCGAGCGGACGTGCGTGGCGGCGTAGAGCTTGCCGAAGATGCAGCTCTCGTCGGCGCCCGAGGTGCTGTCGGCCTTGACCGTGATCCGCAGGGGCGTCGACCCGCCGGAGCCGGACAACCCGAACGGCTCGACGGCCGTCGCGAGCACGCCCAGCTGGTCCTGCAGAGCCCGGATGATCGCCTCACCGCGGTCGCCCGACACGTCGAGGTGGGCCGGCCGCGCCCGGCTGTACCGCACCGGGTAGACGGCGTTCGGGGTCAGCATCCGGAAGGCGGCCAGCGGCGCGGCGACGCCGAGGACCACGCCGGCGAGGATGCCGGTGGGGTGGTCCTGGGCGAGGTACAGGCGCGACAGCGCGGTGAGGACCAGGATGCCCGCCACCGTCCACTTGCCCACGGTGCGCCAGCGCCCGGGCGGCACGAGGGCGTAGATGGTGCTGACCAGGAAGCACGCCAGCACGGTCATCGGCAGGGACGGCATCGAGAAGCCCGACCACTCCCCGATCACCTCGACGCCGTACGGACGGGGGCGCACCAGCGTGGTGGTCAGCGTCGCCGCGAGGTTGACGACGAGCAGACCGACGCCGAGCCACACGAACAGGTGCCGCCACCGCCGGAAGACCACCAGGAGCACGAGGTTGCTCAGCCAGATGACGTGGATGGCCTTGACGCTGGCCAGGAGCCCGGCCGCCTCGGCCACGCGGGTGAGCCAGGGTGTCCGGACCTCGCTGAACGCCTGCAGGATCCGCGTGTCCAGGACGTCGAAGGCGCTGACCGTCCCGGTCGCGACGACCACGATCCAGGCGACCAGGACCACGGCGCTGAGGAACAGCCAGAACTTGCCCGAGGCGTTCAGGTGCCGGGGCAGCGGGGGTGGTTCACCCGAGGGACGGCGCCGGCGCCGGACGCGCGCGATCGCAGGGGGAGCGGGCCGCGGTACCGGGACTGCTGGCCCCGGGCCGGGCGGCGCCTGCGGCAGCGTGGCCATGACCGGGATGCTCCACCAGGAAGCGGGCCGAGACCATCCCCTTTCGTCCCGCCCGGCGTTACCGTGGCCCCGCTCGCGCCCCGGCCCGGGAGGAGGGGGTCGTGCGACACCGACCCGCCGCGTTCCTGGCTGCCCTGCTCATCGCGGTGCTCACCGCGTGCGGTTCGGGCACACCGGCGCCGAACGGGCCTCCCACGGAGGTCCGCTTCGCCTCCTACGACTTCCCCGAGAACCAGATCCTCACCGAGGTGTACGCGGAGGCTGCCCGGCGGGCCGGCCTGCCGGTCTCGGTCGTGCACGGGGTCGGCACCCGGGAGGTGGTGGCTCCCGCGCTGATGCAGGGGGTCGTGGACGTCGTCGTCGACTACCTGGGGACGGCGCTGGCGTTCAACCGGCCCTCGGCGGCGGGCCTCTCGCGGGAGCCGGTGGCGATGCGCGCCGTCCTCAGCCGGACCCTGGGTGGCCGGGGGGTGCTCGTGCTGAACGCCGGCCAGGCCGAGGACCAGAACGGCTTCGCCGTGACCACCGCCTTCGCCGCGGGGCGCGGCGTCGCGCGCCTGTCGGACCTCGCCGACCTGGCGCCGGAGCTCACCTTCGGCGGGCCGCCCGAATGCCCTGACCGCCCGTTCTGCCTCAAGGGCCTCGAGGACGTCTACGGCCTGCAGTTCGGCGAGGTCCGCGCCATGCCGTCCCGCGCCGCGACGGTCGAGGCGCTGCTCGCCGGTGACATCGACGTCGGACTGCTGGAGACGACCGACGCCCGGCTGGCGGTGGCGCCCATCCAGCTGCTGATCGACGACCGCGACCTGCAGCCGCCGGAGAACGTCGTCCCCCTCGTGCGGGCCGACGCCCTCGACCGCTGGGGCGGGGAGCTCCGGACGGCGCTGGACGAGGTCAGCGCGCGGCTGACGACCAACGACCTCGTCCAGCTGAACAGGGCCGTGGAGATCGACGGACTCACCCCGGAGGAGGCCGCCGAGGAGTGGTGGAACGCGTTCGACGGGTGATGAGGCATCGTGGAGCGATGCCCACGCTCGACCGTCAGGACGCCGTCTTCCTTCTCGAGCTCGGGGACGGTGAGAACCGGTTCCACCCCGACTGGATCGCCTCCGTCGACGCGGCCCTGGAGCAGGTGGAGCAGGCCGAGGGACCGCGTGCCCTGGTGACGACCGCCAGCGGCAAGTTCTTCTCGAACGGCCTGGACCTGGACTGGCTCTCCGGTCACTCCGACCAGCACGAGTCCTACATCCTCGGGGTCCACCGGCTGCTGGCGCGCGTCCTCGCCCTGCCGGTGATCACCGTGGCCGCGCTCCAGGGTCACACCTTCGCCGCAGGCGCCATGCTGTCGCTGGCCCACGACTTCCGGGTGATGCGGGCCGACCGCGGCTTCTGGTGCCTGCCCGAGGCCGACATAGGCCTCCCGTTCACCCGGGGGATGTCGCGCTGGTGCAGGCCCGGCTGACCCCGCAGACCGCGCACGAGGCCATGACCACCGGTCGCCGCTACGGCGGCACGGAGGCGCTCGCCGCGGCGATCGTGGACCACGCGGTCGACGAGGAGTCGGTGCGGACGACCGCCGTCGACCTCGCGCGGTCGATGACCGGCAAGGCCGGCCCGACCGTGGGGACCATCAAGGTGCGCATGTACGAGCGCGTCCTGGAGCTCCTGCGCAGCCCGGACGACCACCGCGGCTGATCCGTGTTCAGACGATCGCGCCGCGGCCCGTGATGGCCCGCCCGACGATCAGGGTGTTCACCTCGCGGGTGCCCTCGTAGGAGTAGATCGCCTCGGCGTCGGCGACGAACCGGCCGACGTTGTGCTCCAGCAGGATGCCGTTGCCGCCCATGAGCTCCCGGGCCCAGCCGACGGTCTCCCGCATGCGGACGGTGCTGAACGCCTTCGCCAGCGACGCCTGCTCGTCGGTCATCCGCCCGGCGTCCTGGAGCTGGGAGAGCCGGGCGCACAGGGCCGCCGAGGCGGTGATGTTGCCGAGCATGCGCACCAGCAGGTCCTGGACCAGCTGGAAGCTCGCGATCGGCTTGCCGAACTGGGTGCGCTCGTTGGCGTAGCGCAGCGCGTGCTCGTAGGCCCCCCGCGAGCAGCCCACCGCCGACCACGCGACACCGGCCCGCGTCATCTTCAGCACCTTGGCGGTGTCCTTGAAGGAGTTGGCCTCCTGGAGACGGTTCTCCTCCGGCACCCGCACCCCGTCCAGGGTGATCAGCGCGTTCTGCACGGCGCGCAGCGCGATCTTGTCCTCGAGGTCGACGGTGGTGAAGCCCTCGGTGCCCTGCTCGACGACGAAGCCCAGCACCCGCTGCGTCTCCACGTCCTGCGCCCAGATCATGACGAGGTCGGCGAAGCTGGCGTTGCCGATCCACTTCTTCTGCCCGTCCAGCACCCACGTGTCGCCGTCCCGGCGGGCCTTGGTCTGCAGGCCGCGGGCGACGTCGGAGCCGGAGTCGGGCTCGGTCAGGCCGAACGCGCCGATCAGCTCCATGCGCGCCATGGCCGGGAGCCAGCGTTCCTTCTGCTCCTCGGACCCGCAGAGGTAGATGCTCCCCATCGCGAGGCCGCCGTGGACGCCCATGAACGTGGAGATGGACGGGTCGCCGCGCGAGAGCTCCATGGCGATCATGCCGTCGAGCAGCGTCGACTTCCCGGGGCAGCCGTACCCGGAGTAGGGCGTGCCCGCGATCCCCAGCTTGGCGATCCCCGGGATGAGGTGGCGGGGGGTCTCCGCCCGCGTCCAGTACTCGTTGATGATCGGCTGCACCTCGGTGTCCATGAACTCGCGCACCCGGTGCAGCAGCGCCCGGTCCTCGTCGTCCAGGAGGGCCTCGAGGTCGTAGAAGTCGGACGTGACGGCCTTGGGGTCGGCGTTCATGGGAACTGCCTCTCTGCAGCGGGGACCTGCCGACCCCTACCCCGGACCAACCGGGACGCAACCGGCAGGCATGACCGGGAGCCCTCCCGGGAATCGAGCGGGCCCGACCTGCACCCGGAGGTGCCGCTGTGCCCCGTTCCATCGCCCACCAGAGCGTCGACGAGCTGGGCGGGCCGAGCAGTGTCCTGGTCCGGCAGCGCGCCGACCACGTCGAGCTCGACCGGCTGCTGACGGAACTCGACGGCTCCACCGGCAGCCGGCAGGAGGAGGTGCTGAACCGCATCGACCGGCTGGTGTTCAGCCACGCCTTCGCGGAGGAGACCGTGCTGTGGCCCGTCCTGCGCCGGGTCCTGCCGGACGGCGACGCGCTCACGCTGCAGGTCGAGAAGGAGCACCAGGAGGTCAACGAGCTGGTCAGCGCCCTCGAGCGGGACGGTCTGGACGATCCCCGACGGCCCGCACGCCTGGCGCGGCTGGTCGAGGTCCTGCGCGAGGACGTCCGGGACGAGGAGGACGTGCTCTTCCCCCGGCTGCAGGAGGCGGTGGACGCCGAGGAGCTCCGCCGGCTCGGCCGCCGCTGGGCACTCATGCGGCGGCTGTCACCGACCCGGCCGCATCCCACCGTCTCGCGCCGGCCTCCGGGCAACGCGCTCTCGGGGTTGCCCCTGACCCTGCTCGACCGCACCAGGGACCTGGTGGACGCTGGCGTGCGCCGGGCCCCGCACCCGCTGGCGCCCGCCGGACGCGCCGTCAGCCAGGCCCTGGCCGGTCTCGCCGGCCTGGTCGAGCGGATTCCGTCGTCCCGGGCAGGGGACGAGCCGCCCACCAGCCGCTGAGCGCACCACCCCGAGCCGGTCGGGCGGGAGAACCAGGGGCGGATCCGGGTCTTTCCGGATGGTTGCCGCGGCCTGCGCTCGACAGGCTTCTGGGCATGACCTCCACCCCGTTCCCCGCCCCTCCGTCCCCCGATCTCCCTCCCGCTCCGCCGCAGCCCGGGCGGCCGCCGCTGCGCCGGAGCGGCACCGACCGCATGCTCGGCGGCGTCTCCGGCGGCCTCGCCGAGCACACCGGCATCGACGCGGTGCTCTGGCGGGTCGGCTTCGTGGCCCTGACCCTCGCCGGCGGCTCCGGCATCCTGCTCTACCTGCTGCTGTGGGTGCTGCTGCCCTCCGGCCCCCTCCGCCCGGGGGACGAGCCGCGTCCCGTCGACCGGGCGGTCGACCGCCTGCACACCGCCGTCTCGACCCTGGGGACGACCCCTCGGCAGCGGTGACCCCCGGACGTGCGAGCGCCCCCGGGTCCACCGGTACCGGGGGCGCTCGCCTGCGGTGCTACGACCGGACGACTCAGGTCGTCTGCTGGGGCTTCGGGTCCTCCCGGGCGTCCAGCTGGATCTCCTTGTCCGCCCGCGGCACGCCCTCCTTCAGCTCCTTGGTCCGCTCGATCTCGGCGTCCAGCTCGATGCCGAACAGCAGCGCCAGGTTGATCAGCCAGAACCAGATCAGGAAGACGATCACCCCGGCCAGCGTCCCGTAGGTCTTGTTGTAGCTGCCGAAGTTGCCCACGTAGAACGCGAACAGCGCCGAGGCGACGATCGCCACCACGATGGCGACGCCGGCTCCGGGGCTGACCCACTTGAAGCCGCGCAGCCGGACATTGGGGGTCGCGTAGTAGAGGACGGCGATCATCAGCGCCAGGAGCACGAGGACGACCGGCCACTTGATGACGTTCCAGACCGTCTGACCCGTCTCACCGATGCTCATGGCCTGCCCGATCGCATCGACGACCGGGCCGCTGAGCACGAGCGTGGCCAGGATCAGGGCAGCGAACAGGATGCCGATGAGGGTCACCAGCAGCTGCAGTGGCTTGAGCTTCCAGATCTTGCGGCCTTCGGGCGTCTCGTAGACCACGTTCGCCGCGCGGGTGAAGGCTCCGACGTAGCCCGAGGCCGACCACACGGCGCCGGCCAGACCGAGGATCAGGCCGAAGCCGGCAGCGCTGTCGTTGCGCGCCAGCTGGTCGATCACCGGGGTGAGGGCGTCGGAGGCACTGCCGGGGACGACGGAGGTGAGCGCGTCGGTCAGCTTCTGCGGGTCGACCAGCAGCCCGATGATGGAGAGCAGCGCGACCAGCGCGGGGAACAGCGCGAGGACGCCGTAGTAGGTGAGCGCGGCGGCCCAGTCGGTGAGGTTGTCCTCGCTGAACTCCTTGAGGGTGCGCTTGATCGTCCCGCCGGTGGTCGGCTTCGGGTCGGCGCCGGTCGGGGCGTAGTCCGCCCGCGTCCCGCTGATCTCGTCGGTCTGGGGCGCGGGGTCGCCGGAGGCCGCGCGGTTCCGGTCGGACTGTGCGTCCGCCGTGCGGCTGTGGGAGCCGGTGGCCATGTGATGGTCCTTGTCGTCAGGCGGAGGGAAGTCGGCTGTCCGGTTCCCCGGACGGACCCCTTCCATGCCGGACGCGCCGGTAACGGTTCAGCGAAGCCCGGAGACGGGGGACCACTCGCCCGCGCGCGCGGTCGCCTCCTCGACGGCGGCCAGCCGGTCCGGCCGCCGCCCGGTGCCGGCCCGGCGGTCGGCCACGATGCCGGCGAACGCGACCAGGACGACCGCGGCCGATGCGACCGCCCCGATCAGGGCCACCTGGGTGTACGCGACGTCGCGCGGGAAGCCGGTCGCCGGGTCGAGACTTGCCGCGATGAGGGTCACCGCCACGGTGCTGCCGAGGGCCTGGCCGACCGATCGGGCGATCGAGTTGACCGCGTTGGCCACCCCGGTCTCGTCCTCGTCGACAGCCTGCACGACCGTCGCGGGGAGGGCGGCGTAGGCGACGGTCACCGCCAGCTGCGTGAGCAGCCCCGCCAGGACGACCGACCACGGCACGCCGCGGTACAGCGCGAGGAGCAGGAAGCCCGCGACCCCGGACAGGGCGCCGGCCAGCAGCGTGGGGAGGGCGCCCAGGCGGGTCACCACCCGGCCGGCGAACGGGGCGACGACGATCCCGGCGATCCCGCCCGGCAGCAGGTAGACCACCGACGCCTCGAGGATCGACGCACCGAAGCCGTAGCCGGTCACCCCCGGCGGGGCCTGTACGTACTGGAGGATCGCGAGGAACGACGCGAACAGTGCGACGCCGGTCATGAGGCCGGCGATGTTCGGGACGATCGTCCGCCGGTCGGCCAGCATCGCGGGCCGCACCAGTGGTTGTGCTGTCCGCCGCTGCAGGACGACCCAGCCGGCGAGCACCGCAGCGGACGCTCCCAGGCAACCGACGACCCCGGGCGAGCCCCAGCCCCAGACGTTGCCCTGCGACAGCGGCAGCAGCAGGAGGACCAGCCCGGCGCCGAGGACGACCGCGCCCCACCAGTCGACCCGCCCGGTCCCGGTCGACGGGCGGCGCGGCAGCACCCGGGCCGCCAGGGCCAGCGACACGAGCGTGACACCGAGGCCGATCCAGAACGGACGGCGGTAGTCGCCGCCGTCGCCGACGAGCAGGCCGGTGGCGACCAGGCCCGCGACGCCGCCGACGGCCAGCGTGCTGCTCACGACGGCCATCGCGACGCTCAGCCGGGCTTCCGGGACCTCGCGGCGCAGCACGCTCATCGACAGCGGGAAGAGCCCGTAGGAGGCGCCCTGCAGGATCCGGCCGACGAGCAGCAGGGGCAGCGAGGTCGTGAGGACGGCCAGCAGCGTGCCGACGGCGACGGCGGCGAGGATGCCGAGGATCACCGGCCGCTCGCCGCGCAGGTCGCCGAGCCGGCCGAGAACCGGCGTGAGGACGGCGGCGGCGAGCAGGTTGGCGGTCAGCACCCACCCGGCGGCACCGGGGGAGACGTCCAGCTGCTGCTCGATCGCGCCGAGCACCGGGACGACGAGGCTCTGCAGCAGCGACAAGGTGGTGACGCCGAGGGACAGTGCCAGGACGAGCAGGCCGGTCCTGGTCGCGGGTGCCGCCGCCGAGGTCTCCGGTCGCGGGGGCACGCATCGATGACACCACGCCGCCGCGGCGCCCGGGACGCGGCCCCGTGGCGGTACCTGCAGTGAAGTCAGTCACACACGGTCAGGGGAAGTACACGAATTGACGATTAGCACCTCACTTCGCGGGGGACACAGTTCCCCGACGACGTGATCCGCCCCTGACCCGGCGGACCCGACTTGTGGGGGAAAGAACTGATGGTGCTGGCCGTGACCCTGCTGGGGTTCTTCCTGCTGACGGCCCTGGTGATCGCGATGGGCGCCTCGTCCACCGCCCGCTACGAGCGCGAGCGCGACGAGCGGGCGATGAGCCCGCACCACGCCGCGGCCGAGGCGGTCGGAGCGGTGACCGCTTAGTCAGAGCCAGCGCTCGGGGGTGTCGAGCACCGTCCGGTCCAGCGACTCGAGCAGGTCGAACCGCTGGTGGACGCGGGGCAGCTCCCAGCGCCAGAAGAACCGGGCGGCCTGACGCTTGCCGTCGTGGAAGTCGCTGTCCGACGTCTGCGTAGCGAGCGCCTGCTCCAGCCACAGCCACGCGACGACGAGGTGGCCGGCGGCCTCCAGGTAGACGTGCGAATTGGCGAGCGTCACCTCGGGGTCACCCGCTCCCCAGAGCGTCGCGGTCACGGCGCCGAGCCGGGAGGTGGCGGCGTCGAGGTCCGCGGCGAAGCCGGCCCACTCCGTGCCGGCGGCCCGGGCGGTGGTGGCGGCGATGGTCTCGGTGAGCAGCGCCAGTCCTGCACCGCCCTGCATGACGACCTTGCGGCCCAGCAGGTCCAGCGACTGGATGCCCTGCGTCCCCTCGTGGATCGGGTTGAGCCGGTTGTCCCGGTAGAACTGCTCGACGGGGTAGTCGCGGGTGTAGCCGTAGCCGCCGTGCACCTGGATGGCGAGGTCGTCGGCGACCGGACCCCACTGGGAGGGCCAGGCCTTCGCGATCGGGGTCAGCACGTCCAGCAGCAGGTGGGCTCGCGCGCGGTCGGCCTCGGTCTCGGCGGTCTGCTCCTCGTCGACGAGCCGCGCGCAGTACAGCCCCAGCGCGAGCCCGCCCTCGACGTAGGACTTCGCGGTCAGCAGCATCCGGCGCACGTCCGCGTGCTCGACGATCGGCACCGGGGGTGACGCGGGGTCCTTCGCGCCGGCCGGGCGGCCCTGGGTGCGGCTGCGGGCGTACTCGAGCGCGTGCAGGTAGCCGGTGTAGCCGAGCACTGTCGCGCCCATGCCGACACCGATCCGCGCCTCGTTCATCATGTGGAACATGTAGGTCAGGCCGCGGTGCTGCTCGCCGACCAGGTAGCCGACCGCTCCGGCCCGCCCGCCCGGGCGGTACGCGCCCTCGCCGAAGTTCAGCAGGGTGTTCGTCGTCCCCCGGTAGCCCATCTTGTGGTTCAGGCCGGCCAGGACGACGTCGTTGCGCTCACCCAGCGAGCCGTCCTCCTCCACCAGGAACTTGGGCACGATGAACAGCGAGATGCCCTTCACCCCGGGCGGTCCGCCGGGGATCTTGGCCAGCACCAGGTGCACGATGTTCTCGGTCAGCTCGTGGTCGCCGCCCGAGATCCACATCTTGTTGCCGGTCAGCCGGTAGGTGCCGTCGTCCTGGGGTTCGGCCTTCGTCGTGATGTCGGCCAGCGAGGAGCCGGCCTGCGGCTCGGAGAGCGCCATCGTGCCGAACCAGCGGCCCTCGAGCTCGGGCCGGACGTAGGTGTCGATCTGCTCGCGGCTGCCGTGGGCCAGCAGCAGGCGGGCGTTGCCCATGGTCAGGAACGGATAGGCCGAGGTGCCGACGTTCGCCGCCTTGAACCAGGCGAACACCGCCTGCCCGACCGTGTGCGGCAGCTGCATGCCGCCGTACTCCTCGTCGAAGGAACCGGCCATGAGCCCGGCGTCGGTGAAGACCTTCAGCGCCTTCGAGACCTCCGGGATCATCTCGACCTTGCCACCGACCATCGTCGGCTCGTTCAGGTCGGCCTTCCGGTTGTGCGGCGCGAAGTGGTCGGTCGCGATCTGCTCGGCGAGGTCGAGGACGGCGTCGAAGGTGTCGCGGGAGTGCTCGGCGAACCTCGGCCGCTTGGTCAGCGACTCGACGTCGAGCCAATCGTGGAGCAGGAAGTCGAGGTCCCGACGGGACAGGATCAGTGAGTCGCCCACGGACGTCAGAGTAGGCCGAACGCCGCGCCGGCGTGCAGCGCAAGCCCGTCGTGACATCTGTGGACAGCGGTCTGACCTGGGGATTCATGTGGTGAAGGGCCTCCTGGGGCGGTAGACTTCGAACACCTGATCGAAGGGGTTCGGAGGTCTGATGGGCGGGCTGCGGTCGGCACTCGACGCGCTCGCCGCCGACGACCTCCATGTCCTGGTGGCGCCGCAGCTGCCGGCCCGGACGGCCGAACTCGTGCGGGCCCGGAACCGGATCGACGCCGAACTCGCCCGCACCGTCCGCGTGGCAGACTGCGCGCAGGTCGCCGTCGTCACGCCGGTGGTCACCCCGGACAACCTCGCCGCCGCCGCCGAGCACGGCGTCGACCTCGCCGAGGTCGACCGGGTGCTGGCCGAGACCGCCGCCACCCAGGAACACGGGCACCTGGCCCGGGTGGTGCACCACCACCTCGCCTGCCTCGACCCCGACGGATCCGAGCCCGACCCCACCGAGGACCGGTCGCTCAGGTTGTTCATGCACGCCGACGGCAGCGTGTCCGGCCGGTTCGAACTGGACGCCGTCGGCGGCCAGAAGGTTCAGGCCGCACTGGAGTCCATCGTCCAGGCCAACCGGCCCGCCCAGGACCCCCGCAGCCGCGCCCAGCAGCTGGGCGACGCGTTCGTGCAACTCGCCGACAACGCGCTGGCCACCGGCGAACTACCGGTCCTTCGCACCGTCAAGCCGCACGTCGTCGTCACCATCCCGCTGGCCGACCCCGTCGACCCCACCACCGGTCCCGGCGCCGGGACGACGGGGTTCGGGGTGGACATCTCGGCAGCACGGGCACGCTGGCTCGCCTGCGACGGCACCATCACCCGGGTGGTCGTCGGGCCCGAAGGACAACCCCTGGAGCTGGGACGCTCGCACCGGGTCGTCCCGCCATCCCTGCGCCGGGCGGTCGAGGTCAGAGACCACACCTGCGTGTTCGCCGGCTGCGCAGCGCCGAGCCACTGGTGCGACGTCCACCACCTGATCCACTGGATCAACGGCGGCGAGACCAGCCTCGACAACTTCGCTCGTCCAAAGGTCACCCCCTCAACTAGACCCGTATGGTCTGCCGCATGACGGGCGGCGAGATCGTTCCAGTGGCGGCCCAAGCAGCGGCATCCGTAGCGAAGAAGGCCGTCGACGATAAGGACGACAAGAGCGCCCTGCAGGGTCTGGCCACAGAGTCGCCAAACATGAAAGCGGCTGCGGAGAGCTACGCCCGCCGTGTCGCCATCAAGCAGGCAGTGCTCTTGAAGGTCTACCAGCCGCTGGCGCGCTTTCTTGGGCTCTCGCGCGAATACTTTGACACCGGGTTCCACGAGGACATGGCCAAGAAGGTGACCGGCATCCCGGACGAGCATCTCGTTACGCCATCACCTTCGGTGGCTATTCCCGCGATGCAAGGCCTTGGCTATTCGTTCGAGGAGCCAGACCTTAAGGAGATGTACTTGAGTCTGCTCGCAACAGCCACGGACGACCGGGTTTCGAGTAATGCACATCCCTCCTTCGCTGAAGTGATCCGACAGCTCTCTCCTGGAGAGGCGACTCTGCTTCTTGAGACCTTGCGCGCGAAGCTCCTTCCTGCGGTACGAGTGTCGCGCAAGTCGCCGGAGGGCGAAGGCGGCGTAATCGCCTTCAACTATCTGCTCCCCTTGCATCTTTCCGAGACTAATGAACCGAAAGAGGAGTCCTCCCTTCCGGTCTGGATCGACAACTGGATTCGCCTCGGACTGATTGAGGTCGACTATATGCGCAGCTTTGTCGACGAGGGGCGTTACTCATGGGTGCACGAGCGGCCGGAATTCCTGTTGTTGATCGAGAGCGATCCGCGAGGCCGAGAGGGATTCGACATTGAGCGCGGCGTCCTGCGGACTACAGACTTTGGATCACGATTCTTGGCTGCCGTCTCATACGACGGGGTAGGGCTCGACGGCGCGCCAGGGTTGGCCGAGGTCGAGGACGGCGATTAGCCGCCGGGGTAGGCCGCACACAGCAGCGCTCGCAAGACGACACATCGCGAGTGACACCTCCGCCCCGTAGCGTGTCGCCGCATGGGTGTCGAGTCGAGCAGGTCGCCGGCGGAGGTGACGCCTGAGGAGTTCTACGACGCCACTGCTTCAGCTTTCGACCGCTTGCGCCAGGAAGGCGAATTCACTCTCAAGCACTTTCTGACGCAGCGGAAGATCAAAGTGCATTCGGTCGTATCCAGACTGAAGACTCGCGAAAGCTACCTCGGAAAAGTCAAGCGCCAAGAAACCATGCAAGGCGAAGAGCCAAAGGAGTCGTTCGATCTCGCAGGGGTACGCGTTGTGTGCCTCTTTCTGTCTGACCTTGAGCGGGTCGGGCAACTACTGCGCGATGAATTCGATGTCATCAGCGAGGACAATAAGATCCTTGGGGCAGCCGAGGACGTCTTCGGCTACATGTCCGTCCACTACGTCATTCGATTCAGCAAGTCCATGTCCGGGCCCCGGTACGATGGGCTTCATGACCTGGACTTTGAGGTGCAAGTGCGCACCATCCTCATGGACGCTTGGGCGAACGTTTCGCACTACTTGGACTACAAGGGTGAAGCTTCTATTCCTAGCGAGTTGCGCCGCGACTTCTACGCCCTAAGCGGATTGTTCTATGTAGCGGATCGGCAATTCGAGACGTTCTCGCGAGAGTCGGGCCGATCCGCTAAGCGAGCCAGTTCTGCGATTGCCGAAGGTGGGCGTGACCTTGAGGTCAACCTGAACACTGTCGAAGCACTCGTCCGACTACTTTTCTCGGACCGACGTCGTGCTCCCCGCAACACCTTCGGAGTTCTTGCAGAGGAGCTTGCGGACGCCGGGTATCGCTCGATGGCCGCTGTGGAACGCGACATCAAGAAGGGCACGCCGTCCGCTCTGGACATCGATGAGGCAAACAGGGATAGCTCGGGGAGGCCCTATCTCACGGATCTGGGCATGGCACGGGTCGCCCTCCGGCACGCGTCAGCGGACTATGCGAACGCGATGACCGAGCGGAGTGAACGGCGTGCCAAGAGGGAGGGGCGGACCTCAAAGGCTCGTGCACCACGAGCGATGAAGGCAGACGCACCTAAGCGTGCCCGGACGACCAAGGCCGCTTCAGGCGAGGAGGACGCTTCGCGGCCTAAGTCGGAAGGCTCCGACAAAGCGGACTGACGGCGACCCTTCGCCCCGACCGCTTGGCGGGTGGGGGTCGGGGGCGTTCTTTCCCCCGGACCCGCAACTGCCCGTTGCGGTCGCGCCACTTCGCGAACCGCCGCCCGACGGCGGCGGTCAAGGGTGCCGGAGGCACCGCGTAGCGGCGCGGAGCGCCCTTGACGGCCGCCTGCCCCGTGTCGGGGACGGCACAGGCGCCGGAGGCGCCCTTGGTAACCCCGCGAATAACTCCCCCGCCTTGGTAACTGTGGTTGCGCTATCCTCGCGTATGCCCCAGTCAGCGCGGCGAAAGCCGAGGCAACCGCAGAGGCGCCCGACGCCACCGGCGGCGCGCGAAGCGCGCCCGTCGTTTCCCGCCCAGCTTCCCCCTGCTGAAGAGGCTTCCGACGCAGACGCCTCAGACGAGAATGCGCTGGTAGAAGCCCAGGACGACGACGCGGACGACGCCCCGGCATCGACTCGGCGCGGCTCCGTCCGGACCGCTACCTGGCGGCGCGGTCGGGTGCCCTACCTGTTGCAGGACGTGGTCGCGGCCCGCGTCGTCGTCATGCGCGCAGAGCGCGAGTTGACGAAGAGCGTCGGGCGGGCGAGAGCCCACGGAGCCACCTGGGAAGAGGTCGGCCTGGCCCTTGGCATGACTCGGCAGGGTGCGGCGAAGCGCTTCGCCTAGTCGCGCTAGCCTGCGGAGGACGCGGAAGAGCTGCCGGGCCACCCACTCGGGCCCGCTGGCGGACTGGACCCCAATCCCCGTGTCCATCGACAAAGTCAGTCGAGTGGGCGGCACCCTGCTGATGCCGGAGCAGGAAACGAGCCGAGGGCGTAGGCGCCGGGGTCGATCCCTTACTGGATCGATGCCCCGGAGCGCGTCGTGCACCGCAACTGTTCCTCCACGTCCCCGAACGGGCCGACGTGGCCAAGCTGACCCCGGCCCAGGTGGCCGAGTGGCTGGCCGAGTCCTGCGCCGCGCAGGGTGTGCCGGTCCGCGTGACCGATCCGCAGGTGCTCGGGCAGGTGGCGGCGCTGTTGCCGCCGCCGGTGGGCAGACCCCGAACCGCGCGAAGCGCGGGAAGGGGCGGCCCCGGTCGGCGTCACAGCCGCCAGACCGCCCGCACTCGGGACGGGTCCAGCGATCGCGCTCCTAGCTGACCGGCCTCTATCACCGCGTGGTCGAGCACCGCTCCGACGATCGCTGCCTGCCGGGACAGGCTCAGGGACTCCCACTGGTCGCGGAGCTGCCCGCCGTTGCCCGGCAGGCCGGTCAGGGCGTCGGTCTGCGTCAGGGCCGATAGACGACGCTGCCGGTCATGAATGCGCCGCTCGATCGGCTCGCGGGCCGCGCGCCACTCGCGCGCGCTGATCTCCTGCTTGCCGAACATCACCGCCAGCTCGTCGAGCTGCTCCTGGTCGCCGGCCAGGCCGTCGCTGAGCTCGGCGGCGGCGGAGTCGCTGCGCCGGCCGGCCAGCGTGTCGGCCAGCTCCGGGCCGTCCAAGCGTTGCATGACGGCCTCCACCAGCATGGCCTCGAGGGGCTCAGCGACGACGGTGAGGCGCCCGCAGCCGCCGTGGTCGGGTCCGGGGAGGCACACGTAGCGGCGGGACGTCTCGCGCCGGGAGGCGTAGAGCTTGCCGCCGCACTTTCCGCACCGCAGCAGCCCCGACAGGACATAGCGGCGAGGGGTCCGCCGTCCGCTGGCCACCCGCTCGGCCATGCGGGCCAGCACTCGGTCCCGATCGGCCGGATCGATGATCGGCGCCCACTGCGCCGGGCCGACGACCTCGCCGCGGTACTCGCGCAGCCCGGCGATCCGGCCAGAGCGCAGCAGCCCGCGCAGCGTGGGTGACCGCCACTCGCCGCCGGTCACCGTGGACACACTCTGATCTGTCAGCCAGGTGCACAGCGACCGCAGGCTCTCCCCGGCCAGATAGCGGGCGACCAGCTGTCGGATGACCTCGGCTTCCTCCGGGCGGACGGTGATCCGGTCGGCCTCGTATCCGAACGGCCGGACGCTGCCGCCATGCGGCACCCCTTGGGCGGCGGTCTGCTCCCACTTGCGCCGCATGCGGCGGCTCTTGGCCGCTGACTCATTCGCTGCCACTGCCGCCATGATCCTTCCGATCAGCAGCCCGTCCCCGGTGCCGAGGTCCATGTCCCCGGACACGAACCGGACCTGCCGCACTCCGGCGGCGTCCACGGTGGTGACGAACTGCTCCAACTCCACCGGTCGGCGGGTCAGCCGGTCAACGTGGTAGCAGATCACCGCGTCCCGCAGGCCGTCCGCTACGTCCGTCAGCAGCTGCTGGTAGGCCGGGCGGCGCTTGCCGGAGTAGGCCGACAGGTCGTTGTCCACGTACTCCTGGGCGATGGTCCAGCCCAGCTGTGCGGCCAGGCGGCGGCAGTCCTCCAGCTGGCGCGTAACGCCCAGGGCCTTGCCCTCTGTGTCGCTACTGATCCGCGCGTAGACCGCCGCTGCTCTGACCCCTGACATGGGGGCAGATTAGCGAAGCGTCGCAAACTCCGCGCTGCTCTGCGAACGCCATCACACCAAGGTCCACCACGGATTCCGGGTCGAACGACCACCCGACGGCCGATGGCGCACCTACCGCCCCGACGACACCGAGATCCTTCTTCCTTCACCGGTGCTCGTGTAGCCCCCGCCCGTCATGGGAACGCGCTGAGGGCTGCCTCTCCGACGTGAGAGGCAGCCCTCAGGGAGCGGTGGTGCTCAGCGGCGCGGGTCCTCCGCCGTCCCCGCGGGTGGCGCGGTCGACGTCGGCGCCGAGGCTCCCACCGACTGCGTCGGCTGGTCGGCCGGGACGTCCGGGGTCACCGCGGTGCCGGGCTGCGCCCCGTCCTCCTGAAGTGCCTGGATGCCCGACTTGTCGCTGAGCGGGAGCTGCGGCAGGAAGATCAGCACGAAGAAGCCGATCGCCACCACGGCCGCCGCGACGAGGAACACCAGGTCGATCGATGCGGTGAAGCCCTCGCGGAACGGCTCGACGAGCAGCGGGAAGTTCGCGATGCCCGTCGTGTCCGCGAGGACCTCGTCCACCCCCTGCGCCTGCAGCTGTGCGGCCTGAGCGGCGGCCTCCGGGTCGGCCGCGGCCGTCTCGGCGATGCGGCTGCCGATGTCGGTGGGCAGCCGGGTGAACAGGATCGACAGGAACGCCGCGACGCCGATCGTGCCGCCCATCTGGCGGAAGAACGTGACCGACGACGTGGCGACCCCCATCTCCCGGGGGGAGACGGCGTTCTGGACGGCGAGGATCACCGGCTGGAAGTTGAAGCCGAGGCCCACGCCCATGAGGACCATGAACGGCACGAGGGTCCACACCGACGTGTCGGCCTCGAGGACCAGTGACATCGAGACCAGCGCGACGACGATGAACACGATCCCGACCAGCGGGAACACCTTGTACTTGCCCGTCCTGCTGATCGCGATGCCCGAGCTCATCGCGCCGGTCATGATGCCGGCGACCAGCGGGATCATCTGCAGCCCGGCGACCGTCGGGCTCGAGCCGTGCACGATCTGCAGGTACTGCGGGAGCAGCAGGATGCCGCCGAACATGCCGGCACCGAGCACGATGCTGCCGACACTGCCCACGGCGAAGCTGCGGTTCGTGAACAGCCGCAGCGGGAGCAGGGCGTCGTCCTGGTAGGCCCGCTCGGCGAGCACGAACAGAAGGAAGCCGACGGCGCCGATGGCGTAGCAGAGCAGTGCCCGGCCGGAGTCCCAGCCCCACGTGCGTCCCTGCTCGGCGATGATCAGCAGCGGCACCAGGCAGGTGACCAGCGCGAGCGCGCCGGGCCAGTCGATGCGGTGGTCGCGGCGCTGGTGTGGCAGGTGCAGGACCCGCCACACCACGGCGAACGCGAGCAGGCCCAGAGGCACGTTGACGTAGAAGATCCAGCGCCAGCCGGTGATGCCCAGCAGCGAGTCCTGGCCGGCCAGGAAGCCGCCGATGACCGGTCCCAGCACGCTCGAGGTGCCGAACACCGCCATGAAGAAGCCCTGGTACCGGGAGCGCTCCCGCGGCGGCACGATGTCGCCGATGATCGCCAGGGCCAGCGACATCAGGCCACCGGCGCCGATGCCCTGGACGGCCCGGTAGACGGCCAGCTGGTACATCGAGTCGGCCAGCCCGCAGAGCATCGAGCCGACGACGAAGACCCCGATGGCGAAGAGGTAGAACGGCCGCCGTCCGTAGAGGTCCGACAGCTTGCCGTAGAGCGGCGTGGCGATCGTCGAGGTGATCAGGAAGGACGTCGTCGCCCAGGCCTGGAGGTCGTAACCGTTCAGGTCGTCGGCGATCGTCCGGATGGCCGTCGAGACGACGGTCTGGTCCAGCGCGGCGAGGAACATGCCGAGCAGCAGGCCGCCCAGGATGGTGAGGATCTGCCGGTGGGTGAACGCACCGGTGGCGTCCGGGGCGGCGGCCGCCGCGCGGGCGTCCCGGCGGTCGGCCGCGTTGGTGCGGGTGGACTGGCTCATCGGATCTCTCTCGGGTCGAGGGAAGAGGTGCCGCCGGCCTCGGGGTTCCCGGGCAGGCTGGCGGTCAGGTCGTCGAGGAGGCGGCCGAACAGGCCGGTGAACGCGGCGAGGTCGCCGTCGTCCCATGCGGACAGCACGTGCTCGAGGTGGTTCTCCCGCTCGCGGCGGAGCGCGTCGAGCGCGGCGTGACCCGCGTCGGTGACCACCAGGCGGCTGGCCCGGCCGTCGGATTCGTCGGCGACCCGCCGGACCAGGCCCTGCTCGACCAGTGCCGCGACGTGCCGGCTCACGGTGGAGGGGTCGGCGTGCACGAGCTCGGCGAGCGCTCCCTGACGCAGCGGACCCAGCCGGACGAGCGGGAAGAGCAGCACGTGGGCGGCCCGGTCGCGGTTGTCGGTCCGCGCCAGCTGGCTCTTGAGCGCGTGGATCAGTCGCATGAAGCGGGGCAGCTGCTCGCCCAGGGTGCGCACCAGGGCGACCCGGTCGACGGGGTCCGCGGCGGCTCGCGGTGCATCGGCGACGGACATGCGGCTCCGGAGGACGAAGGAAGAATTGCACCGTACAACCGGTTGTAGGACGCACGCAATCAGTTGCGCGGCGCAATCAATGTGATCCGCCCGACCGACGCGACCGGCGCCGGATGGGATCCTGGAGCCGCCCGCCAGCTACCCGCCCCGCCCGGAGAGGAACCCGAGACCGCCCGTGAGCGCTTCGCACAGCGACCCCGTCGGGGATCTCCGGGCGCGGCTGCCGGAGCTGACCCTCGCGGACGAGCACCGGCTGCGCCGGCGCCTGGACGGCCTGCGGACGACGCGCGACCCGCACGCCCGCGAGCGGCAGCGCGAGCGGATCGCGGCCGACGTCGCCACCGCCGAGGCCCGCATCGCGCGCCGGCGGGCTGCCGTCCCGGTGATCAGCTATCCCGACGAGCTGCCGGTGAGCCGGCGCAGGGAGGACATCGCCGCGGCTCTGCGCGACGCCCAGGTGGTCGTCGTCGCCGGGGAGACCGGCTCGGGCAAGACGACCCAGCTGCCGAAGATCGCGCTGGAGCTGGGCCGCGGGGTGCGTGGCCGCATCGGGCACACCCAGCCGCGCCGCATCGCCGCTCGCAGCGTCGCGGAGCGGATCGCCGAGGAGCTGGACACCCCGCTCGGCGACGTCGTGGGCTTCAAGATGCGGTTCAGCGACAACGTCTCCGACGGCACGCTGGTGAAACTGATGACCGACGGCGTCCTGCTCGCCGAGATCGCCCACGACCGGCTGCTGCGCCAGTACGACACGATCATCCTCGACGAGGCGCACGAGCGGAGCCTCAACATCGACTTCCTGCTGGGCTACCTCGCCCAGCTGCTGCCCCGCCGTCCCGACCTGAAGCTCGTCATCACCTCGGCCACGATCGACGTGGAGCGGGTGGCGGCCCACTTCGCGGGGGCGCCGGTCGTCGAGGTCAGCGGGCGGACCTATCCCGTCGAGGTGCGGTACCGGCCGGTGGTCGACCCGGACGACGAGGACGCCGATCCCGACCGCGACCAGGTCAGCGCGATCGTCGACGCCGTCGACGAGCTGGTCGCCGAGGGGCCGGGGGACATCCTCGTGTTCCTGGCCGGCGAGCGGGAGATCCGCGACACCCAGGACGCACTCGGCGAACGCGCCCTGCCGTTCACCGAGATCGTCCCCCTGTACTCGCGACTGTCCGCCGCCAACCAGCACAAGGTCTTCGCCCCCCATTCCGGACGGCGGGTCGTGCTGGCCACCAACGTCGCCGAGACCTCGCTGACCGTGCCGGGCATCCGCTACGTGATCGACCCGGGGACGGCGCGCATCTCCCGGTACAGCCACCGGACGAAGGTGCAGCGGCTGCCCATCGAGGCGGTCAGCCAGGCGTCGGCCCGGCAGCGCTCCGGCCGGTGCGGGCGGCTGGGCCCCGGCATCGCCATCCGGCTCTACACCGAGGCCGACTTCGAGGCGCGGCCGGAGTTCACCGACCCGGAGATCCTGCGCACCAACCTGGCCTCGGTCCTGCTGCAGATGGCGGCCCTCGACCTCGGGGACGTCGAGGACTTCCCGTTCGTCGACCCGCCGGACCGCCGGGCCGTCGCCGACGGACTCGCCCTGCTCGAGGAGCTGCACGCCCTCGACGAGCACGGGAAGCTCACCGCGACCGGCCGGGCACTCGCCGCCCTCCCGCTGGACCCGCGCATGGCCCGCATGGTGGTCGAGGCGAACGAGCGTGGCGTTCTCGAGGAGGTCCTGGTCATCGCCGCGGGGCTGACCATCCAGGACCCGCGCGAACGGCCGAGCGAGCACCAGCAGGCAGCCGACCAGCTGCACGCGCGCTTCGCCGACGAGACCTCCGACTTCCTGGCGCTGCTGAACCTCTGGCGCTACCTCGGCGAGCAGCAGGACGCCCTGAGCGGCAACCAGTTCCGCCGCACGGTCAAGCGCGAGTTCCTGCACTACCTCCGGATCCGTGAGTGGCAGGACCTGCACGGCCAGCTGAGGGGCACCGCCCGGCGCCTCGGGATGACCCTCGGCGAACCGGCCGCCGAGCCGGACGAGAAGGGCATCCACGCGGCGTTGCTCGCCGGCCTTCTGTCGCACGTGGGGATGCAGGCGGAACCGGCCAAGGGCGACAAGAAGCCGAGCCGCGAGTACCTCGGGACGCGCAACACCCGGTTCGTCATCGCGCCCGGCACGCCGTTGGCCAAGAAGCCCCCCCGATGGGTGGTGGCCGCCGAGCTCGTCGAGACCAGCCGGCTGTTCGCCCGCACCGTGGCCCGCATCGATCCCGAGACGGTCGAGCGGCTCGCCGGGCACCTGGTCAAGCGGCAGTACTCCGAGCCCCGCTGGGACGCCAAACGGGGATCGGTCGTCGCGACCGAGCGGGTCACCCTCTACGGACTGCCGCTCGTGGTGGGCCGCCGCGTGCAGTACGGGTCCATCGACCCCGTCATATCCCGGGAGCTGTTCATCCGGCACGCCCTCGTCGAGGGGGAGTGGACGACGCACCACCGCTTCTGGGCCGACAACCAGCGCGCGATCGAGCAGGTGGCGGCGCTGGAGGAGCGGGCCCGCCGGCGGGACATCCGGGTCGACGAGGAGACGTTGTTCGAGCTCTACGACGCGCGGCTCCCCGCCGACGTCGTGTCGACCCGGCACTTCGACCGCTGGTGGAAGACCGCGCGGCGCGACCGGCCCGACCTGCTCAGCTTCACCCCCGAGATGCTCACCAACGCGGCCGCGGCCGGTCAGGTGCGGGTCGAGGACTACCCCGACGAGGTGGAGCTCTCGCAGGGGCTGACGCTGCCGCTCTCCTACGCGTTCGCCCCCGGGGCGGCCGAGGACGGCGTCACGGTCGACGTGCCGCTGGCCGTCCTCGACGGGGTCGCTCAGCGGACCTCGGGGGAGTCGCTGGCCTTCACCGTGCCGGGGCTGCGCGAGGAACTCGTGACCGCCCTGCTGCGCACCCTGCCCAAGCAGGTGCGCCGCGGGCTGGTCCCGATCCCCGACCGGGTGCGCGAGGTCCTCCCGCACGTCGACCCCGGCGAGCCGCTGCTGCCGGCGCTCGAGCGCGAGCTGCGCCGCGCCACGGCGGTGACGATCCCGCCGGACGCGTGGGCGCCGGACCAGGTGCCCGACTACCTGCGCGCGACGTTCCGGGTGCTCGACGACCAGCAGCGACCGCTGGCCGTGGGGAAGGACCTCGCCGCGCTCAAGGCGCAGGTCGCACCGACGGCGCGGGCGAGCCTGGCCCGCGCGGCCTCGGACCTCGAGCGGAGCCGCCTCACCGACTGGACGATCGGCGACCTGCCCCGCACGGTCGAGGTCCAGCGCGGCGGCCACCTCGTGACCGCGTACCCGGCGCTCGTCGACGAGGGGGAGACCGTCGGCATCCGCGTGGTCGCCACCGAAGCGGAGGCCACCCGGCTCACCTGGCGCGGTGCGCGACGGCTGCTGGTGCTCGTCGCGGGGTCACCGGTCAAGCAGGTGGTCAGGACGCTGTCCCCCCGCACCAGGCTCGCGCTCCAGTTCAACCCGGACGGTGAGATCCCCGACCTCGTCGCCGACTGCGTGGACGCGGCCGCCGACGAACTGATCGCCGCCGCCGGCGGTCCGCCGCGCGACGCGGCCGCCTTCGCGGCCCTGGTGGCCGCCGCGAAGACCGACCTGCACCGGCTGACGGTCGACGCCGTGCAGAAGGTCGAGGCCGTGCTCACCGAGGCCCGCGAGGTGGCGGTCGCCATCGGTGCGGCGCCGGGACGACGGGTGCCCGAGGCGGCGATCGCCGATCTCCGCCGCCAGATGGGCGGGCTGCTGCACCGCGGGTTCGTCGCCGCGACCGGGCGGCGCCGGCTGCCCGACGTCGTCCGCTACCTGAAGGCCATGCGGTACCGGCTGGACAAGCTGCCGGCCAACGCCGCCCGCGACGAGCTCTGGATGCGGCAGGTCACCGCCGTGACGGCCGAGTACGACCAGCTGCGGGCGCAGGTGCCCTCCACCGGTGGGCCCGACGACCCCGTGGCCCGCATCCGCTGGATGATCGAGGAGCTGCGCGTCGGACTCTTCGCCCAGGGCATCGGCACTCCGCGGCCGATCTCCGAGCAGCGGGTCTACAAGGCGATCGACCAGCTCATCGCCTGAGGGCTGTCCCAGCGCGGGACGGAGCGCGACCATGGACCTCCCCACCGAGGGGAGGAGTCGTGGACACCGTCGCCCGCTGGGCCGGCGCATGCTGGATCGCCGCCGGGGTGCTCTTCCTGTCCGAGCTGGTGCATCCGAACGCCCTCGACATCGGCTTCGCGGAGGCCTCCCGCCAGTGGGTGTGGCCGGCGCTGCACGTCGCGCTGGTCCTCGCCGGGATCCTGACCGTCCTCGGCCTGGCCGGACTGATCGCCACGTACGGATCGAGGCTCGGGAACCTCGGGCTGTGCGGAGCCGTGCTGGCGGTGCCGGGCGTCGTGGTCGCCGCGGGGCTCTTCCTCGCCGAGGCGTTCCTCTTCCCGGGTATCGCGCGAGAGCACCCCGAGCTGCTGGACCTGGGGGGACCGCTGCTCGGATCCGTGGGTCTGCGCTCCACGGGGGCGCTCGCGGGGCTGTGGTTCCTCGGCCTGGTCCTCATGGGGCTCGCGGTCGAACGGGCCCGCGTCCTGCCACGCGGCGCCGGCATCCTGCTCGCCGTCGGCACGGTGCTGTTCGCCGCCCTGGAGGGGCCGTTCCTGCCGGTCGCCGGGAAGGTGGCCGTCGTCATCTTCGCCGCCGCCCACATCCGCCTCGGGCTGGCGCTCGCCTCCCGGCGCTCCTCCGCCGCGGCGGAGACCCGGCTCGCCGCGTGACGGGACCTTCAGTCGCCGGTCGGCGCGGACGCGGCGTCCTGCTCCTTCAGCAGGGCCGAGATGCGCTGCCGGGTCACGCCGAACAGCGCAGCGATCCGGTTGATGCTGATCTGCTCGGCCTGCAGGGCAGCCGCCTGCTCGCGGCGCCAGGAGTGACCGGCGGTGGCGAGCGAGGACAGGACCGTCGAGATCCGTTCCACGATGAGCGGGCGCGACTCCGTGGTCACGATCTCCAGCCAGGGCCCGCCGGACCGTCGGTGCTCGAGGAGCTTCTCGGCGCGCGTCCGTGCCTGCTCGAGCTCGCCGACGCACCGGTCGAGCTCCCGCACGAGGTCGGCGAGGGCGCGCTCAGCGGCGTCCCCGGAGGGACCATTCTGCGGCTCCGCGCTCACGACGGTCTCTCCTCTGCCAGGGCTCGAGTCGGTTGCACACTACCTTATTCAACGGCTATTGCATGCAATGGTTGTGACATGCAACAGGCATGACATGCAACCCCCCTTGCATGACGTCATCACTCCGTGTTTAGTTGCGCACAACGGAAAGGCGCGGCACCGGCCGCCTGGACGACCACATCGACGTGGGCGCCCTCTTCCCGCCCCACCGGAAGAACGGAAGCCCCGCCCTGATGTCCAGCCGCACCGCGTCCATCGACCTTCCCTCGATCCCGCCCAGCGTGCCCGTGTCCCGTCACCTGGTCCTGGAGCTGCTGCGCGCGTGGGACGTCCCGCACGACCGCGAGGACGCGGCGCTGCTGGTCACCGAGCTCGTCTCCAACGTCGTCGACCACGTCGGCGGCGACTCGACGCTCACGCTGGAGGTCGGGGTGGCGGAGGATTGGTTGCGCATCGCCGTCATCGACGGATCCTCCGTGCGCCCCGTCGTCCAGCAGCTCTCGCTGGACCGGCCACGGGGCCGCGGCATGCGGATGGTGCAGGCGATCGCGGACCGCTGGGGGGCCGAGGACCACCGTGGCGGCAAGCGGGTGTGGTTCGAGCTTCGCCCGCCGCTCGACTGAGGCGAGGGTTTGCCGCCGGGGCCGACCGGGGACGGCTGGGGGGACTCTGATCAGCGACGAGAGGGGACTGCACGATGAGCGAGCCCACCGGTTCGACCCACGCCGCCGGCGAGGGCCTGTCCGACGAGGAGATGGTCGAGACCGTCGCCGGTCAGACCGACAGCGCCTCGGAGAACGCCGACACGGCCGGCAAGGACTGGAACGGCGACCCGAGCGACGCTCCGGCACCGACCGACCAGGCCTGAGGGCGCGGCGCCGTCCCGACCGGTGCAGCCCGGACGGGACGGTGCCGGCGCTGACAGACTGCGCCGGTGAGCACGGAGAATCCGGTCACGGCTGCCCCTCCTGCCCGGGTGCCGTCCGCTGCCCTGCGCCCTGCGCGCACCGTCGTCCGCTGGGCGGTGCGTCACGGGTTGCCCGCCGTCTACCTCGAGCGCGGCGCCCGCCACGGTGAACCGCTCGGCCGGCTGCTCCGCGACGGCGGGGTGCGCAACGAGCCTCACGCCCTCTACGAGCAGCTTCGCGCCCGCGGCCCCTTGACGACCGGCAGCCTCGGCCCGGTGACGACATCGCACCCGGTCGCCGGGGAAGTCCTCCGCTCGGACCGCTTCGGTGTCGGCTGGCACTGGTCCGCGGCCCCGGCACCGATCCGCTGGGCACTGCGGTTCGGCGACGACCCGGACGCGACCGGGGTCGCGGAGCCACCGTCCATGCTCGTCGTGGACCCACCGGACCACACCCGCTTCCGGCGGCTGGTGAACCGGGCCTTCACCCCGCGGGCGACCGCCGCCTTCGAGCCCGCCGTCCGGCGCACCGCGGATGCGCTGCTCGACGCCCTCGAACTGCGGTCGGCTGGTGTCGACGGCGAGGTGGACCTCGTCGAGACGTACGCCGCACAGCTGCCCGTCCTCGTCATCGCCGACCTGCTGGGCGTGCCCGCCGAGCGCCGGGTCGACTTCCTGCGGTGGGGCGCCGCCGCGGCCGCGACGCTGGACCCCGGCCTCCCCTTCCGCCGGTACGTGGCGTCCGAACGCGCCCTGCGGGCGATGCACGCCTTCCTCCGGGGGCACTTCGCCCGGTTGCGTCGGGACCCGGGCGAGGACCTGGTCAGCCGGCTGGTCGGTCTTCCCGAGGAGGAGGCGTTGACCGAGCGCGAGCTGCACGCGACCGTGATGCTGCTCCTGGGGGCCGGCTTCGAGACGACGATGAACCTGCTCGGCAACGCTGTCGTGCTGCTGGACGCCCACCGCGACCAGTGGGACGCCCTGCGGGCCGACCCCACCGGCTGGGACGGGGCGGTGGAGGAGGTCCTGCGCCACGACAGCCCGGTGCAGATCACCGGCCGGACCGCCAAGGACGACGTCGAGCTGGCGGGCCGCCACGTGCGCGCGGGCGCCCGGGTGACGGTGCTGCTCGGCGCCGCCAACCGCGACCCGGAGGTCTTCCCCGACCCGGCCCGGTTCGACATCGGCCGCGCCAATGCCCGTGACCACCTCGCCTTCTCGGCCGGGATCCACTACTGCGTCGGTGCCGGCCTGGCCCGGATGGAGGCCACGATCGGCCTGCGTGCGCTCACCGAGCGGTTCCCGAGGCTGCGGGTCAGCGGCCGCCCGGTGCGCCGGGACCTGCAGACACTGCGCGGCTTCGAGGTCCTCCCCGTCAGCCTGCGGGGGTGAGCATCCCGGCGCCGACCGTGGCGTTGGTCGCCTCGTCGATCAGGATGAAGCGACCGGTGACCCGGTTGCGGGTGTAGTCGTCGACGAACAGCGGCTGGGTGACCCTCAACTTCACGCGCCCGATGTCGTTGAGCCCGAGCTCGCCGGCGTCGGGGTCGCGGTGCAGCGTGTTCACGTCCAGCCGGTAGGCCAGTTCCTTGACCATCCCGCGGACCGTCCGCGTCGTGTGCTTGATCGCGATCCGCTGCCGCGGCCGCAGCGGCTCGTCGGCCATCCAGCAGACCAGCGCGTCGACGTCCTGGGTGGCGACGGGTGCGTTGGCGGGCCGGCAGATCAGGTCGCCCCGGGAGACGTCGACGTCGTCCTCGAGCCGGACGGTGACCGCCATGGGCGGGAAGGCCTCGTCCACGGGGCCGCGGGGGCCGTCGATCCCGGCGATCCGGGTGGTCAGGCCGCTGGGCAGCACCTGCACCTCGTCGCCGGGGCGGAGCACACCGCTGGCCACCGTGCCGGCGTAACCGCGGTAGTCGTGGAACGCGTCCGACTGCGGGCGGATGACGTACTGCACCGGGAAGCGTGGGTCGACCAGGTTGCGGTCGCTGGCGACGTGCACGTGCTCGAGGTGGTGCAGCAGCGTCGTCCCCTCGTACCAGGGGGTGTTCGGCGAGTGGGTGACCACGTTGTCGCCGTTCAGCGCCGAGATGGGGACGACGGTGAGGTCGGGGATGTTCAGCTTGGCGGCGAAGGCGCTGAACTCGTCGCGGATCTGCTCGTAGACGTCCTCGGACCAGTCGACGAGGTCCATCTTGTTGACCGCCACGACCAGGTGGGGCACGCGCAGCAGCGAGGCGAGGAACGCGTGCCGGCGGCTCTGCTCCAGCATTCCCTTGCGGGCGTCGACCAGGACGATCGCCAGGTCGGCGGTGGAGGCCCCGGTGACCATGTTCCGCGTGTACTGCACGTGGCCCGGGGTGTCGGCGAGGATGAACGTGCGCCGCGGCGTGCTGAAGTACCGGTAGGCGACGTCGATCGTGATGCCCTGCTCGCGCTCGGCGCGCAGCCCGTCGGTCAGCAGCGCGAGGTCGACGTAGTCGCCCTTGCTCGCGCGCTCGACCGCCTCGTACTGGTCCTCGAAGATCGCCTTGCTGTCGTAGAGCAGCCGGCCGATCAGCGTGCTCTTGCCGTCGTCGACGGACCCGGCGGTGGCGATCCGGAGGATGTCCTTGCGTGCGAGCACCCTGTCGTGCGCCTGCTCGGCGAGCGGTGAGTGCAGTGGGACCGCCATCAGAAGTAGCCCTCCTTCTTCCGGTCCTCCATGGCGGCGTCGCTGACCTTGTCGTCCCCACGGGTGGCGCCGCGCTCGGTCATGCGGGTCACCGCGATCTCGGCGATGACCTCCTCGACGGTGGTCGCCTCCGACAGGACCGCGGCGGTCAGGTTGGCGTCGCCCACGGTGCGGTAGCGGACGGTCTCCCGGCGGACCTGCTCGCCGTCCTTCGGCCGGATGAACTCGTTGACCGCGTAGAGCATCCCCTGTCGCTCGACGACGTCGCGTTCCTGCGCGAGGTACAGCGGGGGGATCGCGACGTTCTCGCGGAGGATGTACTGCCAGATGTCGAGCTCGGTCCAGTTCGACAGCGGGAAGACCCGGATCGACTCGCCGAGGTGGATCCGGCCGTTGTAGAGGTCCCAGATCTCCGGGCGCTGGTTCTTCGGGTCCCACTGGCCGAACTCGTCGCGGAAGGAGAACACCCGCTCCTTCGCCCGCGCCTTGTCCTCGTCGCGCCGTGCGCCGCCGAACAGGGCCGTGAACCCGTGCTCCTCCACCGCGTCGAGCAGCACAGGCGTCTGGATGCGGTTGCGGGAGCCGTTGGGCTCCTCCTTGACCGTGCCGGCGGCGATGGCGTCCGGAACGGAGGCGACGATCAGCTGGACGCCGAGCTCGGCCACCCGCTTGTCGCGGAACTCCAGCACGTCGGGGAAGTTCAGCCCGGTGTCCACGTGCATCACCGGGAACGGGATGCGGGCCGGGGCGAAGGCCTTGCGGGCCAGCTCCAGCATCACGATGGAGTCCTTGCCGCCGGAGAAGAGCAGCACGGGGCGCTCCAGCTCGGCCACGACCTCGCGGATCACGTGGATGGACTCGGCCTCGAGCGTCTCGAGCTGGCTCAGCCGGTAGTCGGGCAGCGTTACCGAACTGGTCATGCGCGGGGGGCTCCGGAGGTTCGACGGCAGTGCTCGGCCATGACGGCCAACCGCATCGGACTGGTGCGGATTCCCGACCAGTGTCCGCTATGACGAAGACCGCACCGCAGCCAGGATCGGTTCGGCCAGCTCCGGGCGGCAGACCACCAGGTCAGGCAGCCACGGATCGGGGTCGTTGTAGACCAGCGGGGTGCCGTCGAGTCGGCAGGTGGTGAGCCCGGCGGCACGCGCGACGGCGACCGGGGCCGCGGAGTCCCACTGGTACATGCCGCCGGCGTGCACGTAGGCGTCGACCTCGCCGCGGGCGACGGCCACGGTCTTGTAACCGGCGGAGCCGAGGGGGACGAGGTCGCCGTCGAGGGCAGCCGCGACTGCGTCGGCCTCGGCCGGGGGCCGGGTGCGGCTGACGGCGATGCGTGGCCGGGCGGCCGGGACCGCCGGGGGGACCGGCACCGCCGGGTCGGTCAGCAGGATCTCTCCGAGCGCCGGCAGGGCCACGGCGGCCGCGGCCAGCTCGCCGCCGGCCCAGAGGGCCACGTGCACCGCCCAGTCGTGGCGGCCGTCCCCGTACTCCCGGGTGCCGTCGAGCGGGTCGACGATCCAGACCCGGTCCGCGGTGAGCCGGCGCCGGTCGTCGACCGCCTCCTCGCTGAACACGGCGTCGTCCGGCCGTTCCTCCGACAGGACGGCGAGGATCGCTTCCTGTGCCGCGGCGTCCCCGGCGTCCCCGAGCGCACCGCCGGTCATCTTCCCGCCGCGCAGTTCCAGCAGGACGGCCGCGGCGGCCCGGGCCGCCTCCCCGGCGACGGTGACGTCGTCCACGTCAGTCCTCGCCGAGGGCGGTCGCGTCCGACGCCATGCTCGTGGGCCCCTCCCCGCCGGAGCCGTCGGTGATCGCACCGAAGTAGGCCTCGAGCTTCTCCCGGCGGGGCGTCACGAACAGCCCCCGCGCCTCGACCAGCGGCTGGTCGGGTGCCGCGGCGAGGGCGACGGTGCCGACGATGAGCGACTTGCGCCCGTCGCTCTCCGCCACGGAGCCGCGGAAGACCAGGGGCTCGCCGACCGGCAGGGGGCCGCGGTAGTCCAGCTCCAGGTGGGCGGTCATGCCCCAGACGCCGGCGGCGGCCGCGGTGTCCCCGAGGACCTGGTCCATGAGCAGCGCGCTCATGCCCCCGTGCACGTAGCTGGGGGGACCCTCGTAGGCGACGCCCAGCACCGCCTCCCCGGCCACCCCGTCGCCGGAGCGACGGAGCACCAGCGGTGGGGCCAGCGCGCTGCCCACCCCGGTCACGGGGTTGAAGACCCGGCGGCCGGTCCGTACGTCGTCGAGCGCGGACAGCTGCGAGGCCGGACGGCGCGCGGCGGCCAGCCGCTCGGTCACCTGGCGGACCAGCTCCGCGGCCGCGCGCACCTCGCCGGCCGGGACGGTGGTCGTCACCGACACCTCGATCAGCTCGCGCAGCGCCGTCGCGAGATCGGCTGCGGCGGCCAGCGGTTCGGTGTCGGGGATGGTCCCGGAGTCGTCCTTGGTCACGTCCGGATGCTGTCAGGACGGCGCGACCGGCTCCCCGCCGACCCCGGTGGCCGGCCGGTCCGCCGGGCCGGAGCGGGGGAGGCGGACGATGAAGGTCGCCCCCCTGCCCGGCGCAGTGGAGAGGTCCACGGTGCCGCCGTGCGCGGCCACGAGCGAGCTGACGATCGCCAGTCCGAGGCCGGTCCCGCCGGCCTCGCGGGTGCGCGAGGCGTCGGCCCGGTAGAAGCGCTCGAAGGCGCGTTCGGCGTCCGCGGGGTCCATGCCCGGGCCCTCGTCGGCCACCTGCAGGACCAGGCGGTCGGGATCGACGGCGTCCTGCGCCACGGTCAGCGTCACGCGGGTGCCGGGTGGGGTGTGCGTCAGCGCGTTCGTCACCAGGTTGCCGACGACCTGCCGCAGCCTGCCCTCGTCGCCCATCACCACGGGGACGTCGGTGAGCGAGTCGTCCAGGTGCAGGGCGACGGGCCGGTCGGGCTGCACGGCCGTGGCGTCGTGGACGGCGTCACCGGCGATGCCGGCGAGGTCCACCGGCCCGAAGGTGAGCGGGCGCTGCTGGTCCAGTCGGGCGAGCAGGAGGAGGTCCTCGACGAGCAGCCCCATCCGGGACCCCTCGGACTCGATGCGCTCCATCAGCCGGCGGACGTCCTCGTCGGTCCGGACGGCGCCCTGCCGGTAGAGCTCGGCGAAGCCGCGGATCGAGACCGCCTTCCGCGCCCAGCAGATCTCGGAGGAGCAGGCCCGCAGCTCGGAGAACCGGATGCGCCGCTTCGTCGCCGACGCCAGCCACGAGCTGCGCACCCCGCTGACCTCGATCCGCGGCTTCGCCGAGCTCTACCGGCAGGGCGCCGTCCGGACCGACGAGGACGTCCGCCGGCTGATGGAGCGCATCGAGTCCGAGGGGTCCCGGATGGGGCTGCTCGTCGAGGACCTCCTCCTGCTCGCCCGACTGGACCAGCAGCGCCCGCTCACCTTCGGGCCGGTGGACCTCGCCGGCATCGCCGGTGACGCCGTCCACGACGCCACGGCCGTGCAGCCCGACCGGCCCGTCGCCCTGCACCTGGACGACTCGCTCACCGACGTCCCCGTGGTGATGGGCGACGAGGGCAGGCTGCGGCAGGTCGTCGGCAACCTGGTGACGAACGCGCTGACGCACACCCCACCCGGCACCCGCGTGACGCTGACCGTGGCGCAGGACGCCGTCGATCCCGACCGCCTGGTCCTGCAGGTGGCCGACGAGGGCCCGGGCATGGACCCCGCGGACGCCGAACGCGCCTTCGAGCGCTTCTACCGGGCCGACGCCTCGCGCACCCGCGAGGCCGGCGGGACCGGCCTCGGACTGGCGATCGTCAGCTCGCTCGTGGCCGCGCACGGCGGCACCGTGGACCTCTCCACTGCGCCGGGCAGGGGGGCGACCTTCATCGTCCGCCTCCCCCGCTCCGGCCCGGCGGACCGGCCGGCCACCGGGGTCGGCGGGGAGCCGGTCGCGCCGTCCTGACAGCATCCGGACGTGACCAAGGACGACTCCGGGACCATCCCCGACACCGAACCGCTGGCCGCCGCAGCCGATCTCGCGACGGCGCTGCGCGAGCTGATCGAGGTGTCGGTGACGACCACCGTCCCGGCCGGCGAGGTGCGCGCGGCCGCGGAGCTGGTCCGCCAGGTGACCGAGCGGCTGGCCGCCGCGCGCCGTCCGGCCTCGCAGCTGTCCGCGCTCGACGACGTACGGACCGGCCGCCGGGTCTTCAACCCCGTGACCGGGGTGGGCAGCGCGCTGGCCCCACCGCTGGTGCTCCGTCGCTCCGGCGACGGGGTGGCCGGGGAGGCGGTGCTGGGCGTCGCCTACGAGGGTCCCCCCAGCTACGTGCACGGGGGCATGAGCGCGCTGCTCATGGACCAGGTCCTCGGGGACACCGCGGCCGCCGCCGGCGTCTGGGGCATGACCGCCCACCTGGAGCTGGACTACCGCGGCCCCCTGCCGGTCGGCGAGCCCCTGGTCTTCCGCGGCTCCGTGGCGGAGAGCGACGGGCGCAAGTCGCTCATCGTCGGCACCGTCGCCCTCGCCGCGGCACCCGACCAGCCGCTGGTCGAGGCGCGGGGGCTGTTCGTGACGCCCCGCCGGGAGAAGCTCGAGGCCTACTTCGGTGCGATCACCGACGGCTCCGGCGGGGAGGGGCCCACGAGCATGGCGTCGGACGCGACCGCCCTCGGCGAGGACTGACGTGGACGACGTCACCGTCGCCGGGGAGGCGGCCCGGGCCGCCGCGGCCGTCCTGCTGGAACTGCGCGGCGGGAAGATGACCGGCGGTGCGCTCGGGGACGCCGGGGACGCCGCGGCACAGGAAGCGATCCTCGCCGTCCTGTCGGAGGAACGGCCGGACGACGCCGTGTTCAGCGAGGAGGCGGTCGACGACCGGCGCCGGCTCACCGCGGACCGGGTCTGGATCGTCGACCCGCTCGACGGCACCCGGGAGTACGGGGACGGCCGCCACGACTGGGCGGTGCACGTGGCCCTCTGGGCCGGCGGCGAGCTGGCCGCGGCCGCCGTGGCCCTGCCGGCGCTCGGAGAGATCCTGCTGACCGACCCGGCGGTGCCGGTCCCCCCGGCGGTCCCGGCCGCCCGGCCACGCATCGCCGTCAGCCGCACCCGGCCCCCGGCCGAGGCCGACGCAGTCGCGGCTGCCCTCGACGGCGACCTCGTCCCCCTCGGCTCCGCCGGTTACAAGACCGTGGCCGTCGCCCGCGGCGAGGTCGACGCCTACGTGCACGCCGGCGGCATGTACCAGTGGGACTCCGCGGCCCCGGTCGCCGTCGCGCGTGCCGCCGGGCTCACCACCTGCCGACTCGACGGCACCCCGCTGGTCTACAACGACCCCGATCCGTGGCTGCCTGACCTGGTGGTCTGCCGCCCGGAGCTGGCCGAACCGATCCTGGCTGCGGTGCGGTCTTCGTCATAGCGGACACTGGTCGGGAATCCGCACCAGTCCGATGCGGTTGGCCGTCATGGCCGAGCACTGCCGTCGAACCTCCGGAGCCCCCCGCGCATGACCAGTTCGGTAACGCTGCCCGACTACCGGCTGAGCCAGCTCGAGACGCTCGAGGCCGAGTCCATCCACGTGATCCGCGAGGTCGTGGCCGAGCTGGAGCGCCCCGTGCTGCTCTTCTCCGGCGGCAAGGACTCCATCGTGATGCTGGAGCTGGCCCGCAAGGCCTTCGCCCCGGCCCGCATCCCGTTCCCGGTGATGCACGTGGACACCGGGCTGAACTTCCCCGACGTGCTGGAGTTCCGCGACAAGCGGGTGGCCGAGCTCGGCGTCCAGCTGATCGTCGCCTCCGTTCCGGACGCCATCGCCGCCGGCACGGTCAAGGAGGAGCCCAACGGCTCCCGCAACCGCATCCAGACGCCTGTGCTGCTCGACGCGGTGGAGGAGCACGGGTTCACGGCCCTGTTCGGCGGCGCACGGCGCGACGAGGACAAGGCGCGGGCGAAGGAGCGGGTGTTCTCCTTCCGCGACGAGTTCGGCCAGTGGGACCCGAAGAACCAGCGCCCGGAGATCTGGGACCTCTACAACGGCCGGATCCACCTCGGCGAGTCGATCCGGGTCTTCCCGCTGTCGAACTGGACCGAGCTCGACATCTGGCAGTACATCCTCCGCGAGAACGTCGCGATCCCCCCGCTGTACCTCGCGCAGGAACGCGACGTCGTCGAGCGACAGGGGATGCTCTACGCGGTCAACGAGTTCATCCGGCCGAAGGACGGCGAGCAGGTCCGCCGGGAGACCGTCCGCTACCGCACCGTGGGCGACGCCAACCTGACCGCCGCGGTCCTGTCGGAGGCGACCACCGTCGAGGAGGTCATCGCCGAGATCGCGGTGACCCGCATGACCGAGCGCGGCGCCACCCGTGGGGACGACAAGGTCAGCGACGCCGCCATGGAGGACCGGAAGAAGGAGGGCTACTTCTGATGGCGGTCCCACTGCACTCACCGCTCGCCGAGCAGGCGCACGACAGGGTGCTCGCACGCAAGGACATCCTCCGGATCGCCACCGCCGGGTCCGTCGACGACGGCAAGAGCACGCTGATCGGCCGGCTGCTCTACGACAGCAAGGCGATCTTCGAGGACCAGTACGAGGCGGTCGAGCGCGCGAGCAAGGGCGACTACGTCGACCTCGCGCTGCTGACCGACGGGCTGCGCGCCGAGCGCGAGCAGGGCATCACGATCGACGTCGCCTACCGGTACTTCAGCACGCCGCGGCGCACGTTCATCCTCGCCGACACCCCGGGCCACGTGCAGTACACGCGGAACATGGTCACCGGGGCCTCCACCGCCGACCTGGCGATCGTCCTGGTCGACGCCCGCAAGGGAATGCTGGAGCAGAGCCGCCGGCACGCGTTCCTCGCCTCGCTGCTGCGCGTGCCCCACCTGGTCGTGGCGGTCAACAAGATGGACCTCGTCGACTGGTCCGAGGACGTCTACGAGCAGATCCGCGACGAGTTCAGCGCCTTCGCCGCCAAGCTGAACATCCCCGACCTCACCGTCGTCCCCATCTCGGCGCTGAACGGCGACAACGTGGTCACCCACTCGCCGAACACCCCCTGGTACGAGGGGACGACGCTGCTGCACCACCTCGAGCACGTGCACGTCGCCAGCGACCGCAACCTGGTCGACCCACGCTTCCCGGTGCAGTACGTCATCCGCCCGCAGTCGGACGCGTTCCACGACTACCGCGGTTACGCCGGCACGGTGGCCAGCGGTGTGCTCCGCCCCGGCGACGAGGTGCAGGTGCTGCCCAGCGGCCTGACCACCCGGATCGCCGGGATCGACGGCCCCCGCGGCCCCGTGGACGAGGCCTTCCCGCCCATGGCGGTCACCGTCCGGCTCGAGGACGACGTCGACGTCTCCCGGGGCGACCTGATCTGCCGGCCCGCCAACGCACCCGTCGCCACCCAGGACGTCGACGCGCTGGTCTGCTGGATGGCCGACGAGCCGCTGCGGCCGCGGCAGCGGATCGCGATCAAGCACACGACGCGGACGGTCCGCGGGATGGTCAAGGAACTGGCCTACCGGCTGGACGTGAACACGCTGCACCGCGACCCCGACGCCGGCGAGCTCGGGCTCAACGACATCGGGCGCGTGAAGTTGAGGGTCACCCAGCCGCTGTTCGTCGACGACTACACCCGCAACCGGGTCACCGGTCGCTTCATCCTGATCGACGAGGCGACCAACGCCACGGTCGGCGCCGGGATGCTCACCCCCGCAGGCTGACGGGGAGGACCTCGAAGCCGCGCAGTGTCTGCAGGTCCCGGCGCACCGGGCGGCCGCTGACCCGCAGCCTCGGGAACCGCTCGGTGAGCGCACGCAGGCCGATCGTGGCCTCCATCCGGGCCAGGCCGGCACCGACGCAGTAGTGGATCCCGGCCGAGAAGGCGAGGTGGTCACGGGCATTGGCGCGGCCGATGTCGAACCGGGCCGGGTCGGGGAAGACCTCCGGGTCGCGGTTGGCGGCGCCGAGCAGCACCGTCACCCGGGCGCCCGCGCGCACGTGGCGGCCCGCCAGCTCGACGTCGTCCTTGGCGGTCCGGCCGGTGATCTGCACCGGGCTGTCGTGGCGCAGGACCTCCTCCACCGCCCCGTCCCAGCCGGTGGGGTCGGCCCGCAGGGCGTCCCACTGGTCGCGGTGGGCGTCCAGCAGCACGACAGCGTTGCCGAGCAGGTTCATCGTCGTCTCGAAGCCGGCCCCCAGGAGCAGCATCACGGTCGCGTGCAGCTCGCGCTCGGTCAACGCCTCCTCCTCGGGAAGACCGACCAGCCGGCTGACCAGGTCCTCGCCCGGGTCCCGACGCAACCGGGCGAAGTGCCCCCGGAGGAAGGCGTGCATCGCCCGCAGGGCGCGTTCGGACGCCACGTACCGGCGGAAGGGGAGGCCGGGGTCCAGCGTCGCGGCCGCGGCGGCGCCCCACCGCAGGAAGTCGACCCGGCGCTCGGCGGGCACGCCCAGCAGGTCGGCGATGACGAGGACGGGCAGCTGTGCGGCGTACGTCTCGACGAGGTCCACCTCGCCGTCGACACCAGCCGACCGCAGTTCGAGGGCGTCGAGCAGCGCATCCGCGGTGCGCCGGACGGCGGGCTCGAAGGCGGCGGTCGCCCGCGGGGTGAAGGCCCGGTTCACCAGCCGCCGGAAGCGGGTGTGGTCCGGTGGGTCCACGACGAGCATGGACGGTGGCTCCGCGACCCCGGTCGCGTCCGGGTCGTCGCCGAACCGCAGTGCCCAGCGGATCGGTGCCGGGGCCGCGGACCAGTGCCAGCCGACACCGAAGCGGTCCGAGCGGAGGACTTCCCCGGCGACCGGGTGCGATGTCGTCACCGGGCCGAGGCTGCCGGTCGTCAAGGGGCCGCGGGCGCGAAGCTGCTCGTAGAGGGCGTGAGGCTCGTTGCGCACCCCGCCGTCGCGGAGCAGCCGGCCGAGCGGTTCACCGTGGCGGGCGCCGCGCTCGAGGTAGACGGCGGGCAACCCGTGACGCACCGCCCAGCGGACGACGGTGCGCGCAGGGCGCAGGGCAGCGGACGGCACCCGGGCAGGAGGGGCAGCCGTGACCGGATTCTCCGTGCTCACCGGCGCAGTCTGTCAGCGCCGGCACCGTCCCGTCCGGGCTGCACCGGTCGGGACGGCGCCGCGCCCTCAGGCCTGGTCGGTCGGTGCCGGAGCGTCGCTCGGGTCGCCGTTCCAGTCCTTGCCGGCCGTGTCGGCGTTCTCCGAGGCGCTGTCGGTCTGACCGGCGACGGTCTCGACCATCTCCTCGTCGGACAGGCCCTCGCCGGCGGCGTGGGTCGAACCGGTGGGCTCGCTCATCGTGCAGTCCCCTCTCGTCGCTGATCAGAGTCCCCCCAGCCGTCCCCGGTCGGCCCCGGCGGCAAACCCTCGCCTCAGTCGAGCGGCGGGCGAAGCTCGAACCACACCCGCTTGCCGCCACGGTGGTCCTCGGCCCCCCAGCGGTCCGCGATCGCCTGCACCATCCGCATGCCGCGGCCCCGTGGCCGGTCCAGCGAGAGCTGCTGGACGACGGGGCGCACGGAGGATCCGTCGATGACGGCGATGCGCAACCAATCCTCCGCCACCCCGACCTCCAGCGTGAGCGTCGAGTCGCCGCCGACGTGGTCGACGACGTTGGAGACGAGCTCGGTGACCAGCAGCGCCGCGTCCTCGCGGTCGTGCGGGACGTCCCACGCGCGCAGCAGCTCCAGGACCAGGTGACGGGACACGGGCACGCTGGGCGGGATCGAGGGAAGGTCGATGGACGCGGTGCGGCTGGACATCAGGGCGGGGCTTCCGTTCTTCCGGTGGGGCGGGAAGAGGGCGCCCACGTCGATGTGGTCGTCCAGGCGGCCGGTGCCGCGCCTTTCCGTTGTGCGCAACTAAACACGGAGTGATGACGTCATGCAAGGGGGGTTGCATGTCATGCCTGTTGCATGTCACAACCATTGCATGCAATAGCCGTTGAATAAGGTAGTGTGCAACCGACTCGAGCCCTGGCAGAGGAGAGACCGTCGTGAGCGCGGAGCCGCAGAATGGTCCCTCCGGGGACGCCGCTGAGCGCGCCCTCGCCGACCTCGTGCGGGAGCTCGACCGGTGCGTCGGCGAGCTCGAGCAGGCACGGACGCGCGCCGAGAAGCTCCTCGAGCACCGACGGTCCGGCGGGCCCTGGCTGGAGATCGTGACCACGGAGTCGCGCCCGCTCATCGTGGAACGGATCTCGACGGTCCTGTCCTCGCTCGCCACCGCCGGTCACTCCTGGCGCCGCGAGCAGGCGGCTGCCCTGCAGGCCGAGCAGATCAGCATCAACCGGATCGCTGCGCTGTTCGGCGTGACCCGGCAGCGCATCTCGGCCCTGCTGAAGGAGCAGGACGCCGCGTCCGCGCCGACCGGCGACTGAAGGTCCCGTCACGCGGCGAGCCGGGTCTCCGCCGCGGCGGAGGAGCGCCGGGAGGCGAGCGCCAGCCCGAGGCGGATGTGGGCGGCGGCGAAGATGACGACGGCCACCTTCCCGGCGACCGGCAGGAACGGCCCCTCCAGGGCGGCGAACAGCACCGTGCCGACGGCGAGCAGGATGCCGGCGCCGCGTGGCAGGACGCGGGCCCGTTCGACCGCGAGCCCCATGAGGACCAGGCCGAGGAACCACAGCCCCGCGAGCGCCCCCGTGGAGCGCAGACCCACGGATCCGAGCAGCGGTCCCCCCAGGTCCAGCAGCTCGGGGTGCTCTCGCGCGATACCCGGGAAGAGGAACGCCTCGGCGAGGAAGAGCCCCGCGGCGACCACGACGCCCGGCACCGCCAGCACGGCTCCGCACAGCCCGAGGTTCCCGAGCCTCGATCCGTACGTGGCGATCAGTCCGGCCAGGCCGAGGACGGTCAGGATCCCGGCGAGGACCAGCGCGACGTGCAGCGCCGGCCACACCCACTGGCGGGAGGCCTCCGCGAAGCCGATGTCGAGGGCGTTCGGATGCACCAGCTCGGACAGGAAGAGCACCCCGGCGGCGATCCAGCATGCGCCGGCCCAGCGGGCGACGGTGTCCACGACTCCTCCCCTCGGTGGGGAGGTCCATGGTCGCGCTCCGTCCCGCGCTGGGACAGCCCTCAGGCGATGAGCTGGTCGATCGCCTTGTAGACCCGCTGCTCGGAGATCGGCCGCGGAGTGCCGATGCCCTGGGCGAAGAGTCCGACGCGCAGCTCCTCGATCATCCAGCGGATGCGGGCCACGGGGTCGTCGGGCCCACCGGTGGAGGGCACCTGCGCCCGCAGCTGGTCGTACTCGGCCGTCACGGCGGTGACCTGCCGCATCCAGAGCTCGTCGCGGGCGGCGTTGGCCGGCAGCTTGTCCAGCCGGTACCGCATGGCCTTCAGGTAGCGGACGACGTCGGGCAGCCGGCGCCGCCCGGTCGCGGCGACGAACCCGCGGTGCAGCAGCCCGCCCATCTGGCGGCGGAGATCGGCGATCGCCGCCTCGGGCACCCGTCGTCCCGGCGCCGCACCGATGGCGACCGCCACCTCGCGGGCCTCGGTGAGCACGGCCTCGACCTTCTGCACGGCGTCGACCGTCAGCCGGTGCAGGTCGGTCTTCGCGGCGGCCACCAGGGCCGCGAAGGCGGCCGCGTCGCGCGGCGGACCGCCGGCGGCGGCGATCAGTTCGTCGGCGGCCGCGTCCACGCAGTCGGCGACGAGGTCGGGGATCTCACCGTCCGGGTTGAACTGGAGCGCGAGCCTGGTGCGGGGGGACAGCGTCCTGACCACCTGCTTGACCGGTGACCCCGCGACGAGCACCAGCAGCCGTCGCGCACCGCGCCAGGTGAGCCGGGTGGCCTCCGCTTCGGTGGCGACCACGCGGATGCCGACGGTCTCCCCCTCGTCGACGAGCGCCGGGTACGCGGTCACGAGGTGGCCGCCGCGCTGGACCTCGACCGTGCGGGGCAGGTCGCCGATCGTCCAGTCGGTGAGGCGGCTCCGCTCGAGGTCCGAGGCCGCGCGGGCCAGGCTCGCCCGCGCCGTCGGTGCGACCTGCGCCTTGAGCGCGGCGAGGTCCTTCCCCACGGCCAGCGGTCGCTGCTGGTCGTCGAGCACCCGGAACGTCGCGCGCAGGTAGTCGGGCACCTGGTCCGGCGCCCACGCGTCCGGCGGGATCGTCACCGCCGTGGCGCGGCGCAGCTCGCGCTCGAGCGCCGGCAGCAGCGGCTCGCCGGGGTCGACGTGCGGGAGGACCTCGCGCACCCGGTCGGGGATCGGGACCAGCCCGCGGCGCACCTGCTTGGGCAGGGTGCGCAGCAGGGCGGTCACGAGTTCCTCGCGCAGCCCCGGCACGGTGAAGGCCAGCGACTCCCCCGAGGTCCGCTGAGCGACCCCGTCGAGGACGGCCAGCGGCACGTCGACCGTGACGCCGTCCTCGGCCGCCCCGGGGGCGAACGCGTAGGAGAGCGGCAGCGTCAGCCCCTGCGAGAGCTCCACCTCGTCGGGGTAGTCCTCGACCCGCACCTGACCGGCCGCGGCCGCGTTGGTGAGCATCTCGGGGGTGAAGCTGAGCAGGTCGGGCCGGTCGCGCCGCGCGGTCTTCCACCAGCGGTCGAAGTGCCGGGTCGACACGACGTCGGCGGGGAGCCGCGCGTCGTAGAGCTCGAACAACGTCTCCTCGTCGACCCGGATGTCCCGCCGGCGGGCCCGCTCCTCCAGCGCCGCCACCTGCTCGATCGCGCGCTGGTTGTCGGCCCAGAAGCGGTGGTGCGTCGTCCACTCCCCCTCGACGAGGGCGTGCCGGATGAACAGCTCCCGGGATATGACGGGGTCGATGGACCCGTACTGCACGCGGCGGCCCACCACGAGCGGCAGTCCGTAGAGGGTGACCCGCTCGGTCGCGACGACCGATCCCCGTTTGGCGTCCCAGCGGGGCTCGGAGTACTGCCGCTTGACCAGGTGCCCGGCGAGCCGCTCGACCGTCTCGGGATCGATGCGGGCCACGGTGCGGGCGAACAGCCGGCTGGTCTCGACGAGCTCGGCGGCCACCACCCATCGGGGGGGCTTCTTGGCCAACGGCGTGCCGGGCGCGATGACGAACCGGGTGTTGCGCGTCCCGAGGTACTCGCGGCTCGGCTTCTTGTCGCCCTTGGCCGGTTCCGCCTGCATCCCCACGTGCGACAGAAGGCCGGCGAGCAACGCCGCGTGGATGCCCTTCTCGTCCGGCTCGGCGGCCGGTTCGCCGAGGGTCATCCCGAGGCGCCGGGCGGTGCCCCTCAGCTGGCCGTGCAGGTCCTGCCACTCACGGATCCGGAGGTAGTGCAGGAACTCGCGCTTGACCGTGCGGCGGAACTGGTTGCCGCTCAGGGCGTCCTGCTGCTCGCCGAGGTAGCGCCAGAGGTTCAGCAGCGCCAGGAAGTCGGAGGTCTCGTCGGCGAAGCGCGCGTGCAGCTGGTCGGCTGCCTGCTGGTGCTCGCTCGGCCGTTCGCGCGGGTCCTGGATGGTCAGCCCCGCGGCGATGACCAGGACCTCCTCGAGAACGCCACGCTCGTTCGCCTCGACCACCATGCGGGCCATGCGCGGGTCCAGCGGGAGGGCGGCGAGTGCCCGGCCGGTCGCGGTGAGCTTCCCGTGCTCGTCGAGGGCGTGCAGCTCCTCGAGCAGGGCGAGTCCGTCGGCGACGGCCCGGCGGTCCGGCGGGTCGACGAACGGGAAGTCCTCGACGTCCCCGAGGTCGAGGGCCGCCATCTGCAGCAGGACCGAGGCCAGGTTGGTGCGCAGGATCTCCGGGTCGGTGAACTCCGGCCGCGCCTCGAAGTCGGCCTCGGTGTAGAGCCGGATGGCGATGCCGGGGCCCAGCCGCCCGCACCGGCCGGAGCGCTGCCGGGCCGACGCCTGGCTGACCGCCTCGATGGGCAGCCGCTGCACCTTCGTCCGGTGGCTGTACCGGGAGATGCGCGCCGTCCCCGGGTCGATCACGTAGCGGATGCCCGGCACGGTCAGCGAGGTCTCGGCGACGTTGGTGGCCAGCACGACCCGCCGTCCGGAATGGGGGGCGAAGACCTTGTGCTGGTTGGCGGCGGACAGTCGCGAGTACAGGGGGACGATCTCGGTGAACGGCAGGGCGCGTTCGCCGAGTGCGTCCTGGGTGTCGCGGATCTCCCGCTCGCCGGCCAGGAACACGAGGATGTCCCCCGGCCCCTCGGCGACCAGCTCGTCGACGGCGTCGACGATCGCGCTGACCTGGTCGCGGTCGGGATCGGCGTCCTCGTCGTCCGGGTCGACCACCGGCCGGTACCGCACCTCGACGGGATAGGTCCGCCCGCTGACCTCGACGACCGGCGCCCCCGCGAAGTGGGCCGCCACCCGCTCCACGTCGATCGTGGCCGAGGTGATGACGAGCTTCAGGTCGGGACGGCGGGGCAGCAGCTGGGCGAGGTAGCCCAGCAGGAAGTCGATGTTGAGGCTCCGCTCGTGCGCCTCGTCGAGGATGATCGTGTCGTACTGGCGCAGCAGCCGGTCGTGGGCGATCTCGGCGAGCAGGACGCCGTCGGTCATCAGTTTCACCAGCGTGCCGTCGGAGACGTTGTCGCTGAACCGCATCTTGAAGCCCACGACGTCGCCGAGCGGGGTGTCCAGCTCCTCGGCGATCCGCTCCGCGACGCTGCGAGCGGCGATGCGGCGCGGCTGGGTGTGCCCGATGCGGCCACGCACCCCGCGGCCCAGCTCCAGCGCGATCTTCGGCAGCTGGGTCGTCTTGCCCGAGCCGGTCTCCCCGGCGACGACGACCACCTGGGCGTCGCGCAGAGCCGCGGCGATGTCCTCCCTGCGCCGGCTCACCGGCAGCTCGTCGGGATAGCTGATCACCGGGACGGCAGCCCGCCGGCGCGCGATGCGGGCCTCGGCGGTGGCGACGTCGGCCGCGATCCGCTCGCGCTGCCGCTCGCGGGCGTGCGGGTCGCGCGTCGTCCGCAGGCCGTCCAGGCGCCGGCGCAGCCGGTGCTCGTCCGCGAGGGTCAGCTCCGGCAGCCGCGCCCGGAGATCCCCGACGGGGTCGCTGTGCGAAGCGCTCACGGGCGGTCTCGGGTTCCTCTCCGGGCGGGGCGGGTAGCTGGCGGGCGGCTCCAGGATCCCATCCGGCGCCGGTCGCGTCGGTCGGGCGGATCACATTGATTGCGCCGCGCAACTGATTGCGTGCGTCCTACAACCGGTTGTACGGTGCAATTCTTCCTTCGTCCTCCGGAGCCGCATGTCCGTCGCCGATGCACCGCGAGCCGCCGCGGACCCCGTCGACCGGGTCGCCCTGGTGCGCACCCTGGGCGAGCAGCTGCCCCGCTTCATGCGACTGATCCACGCGCTCAAGAGCCAGCTGGCGCGGACCGACAACCGCGACCGGGCCGCCCACGTGCTGCTCTTCCCGCTCGTCCGGCTGGGTCCGCTGCGTCAGGGAGCGCTCGCCGAGCTCGTGCACGCCGACCCCTCCACCGTGAGCCGGCACGTCGCGGCACTGGTCGAGCAGGGCCTGGTCCGGCGGGTCGCCGACGAATCCGACGGCCGGGCCAGCCGCCTGGTGGTCACCGACGCGGGTCACGCCGCGCTCGACGCGCTCCGCCGCGAGCGGGAGAACCACCTCGAGCACGTGCTGTCCGCATGGGACGACGGCGACCTCGCCGCGTTCACCGGCCTGTTCGGCCGCCTCCTCGACGACCTGACCGCCAGCCTGCCCGGGAACCCCGAGGCCGGCGGCACCTCTTCCCTCGACCCGAGAGAGATCCGATGAGCCAGTCCACCCGCACCAACGCGGCCGACCGCCGGGACGCCCGCGCGGCGGCCGCCGCCCCGGACGCCACCGGTGCGTTCACCCACCGGCAGATCCTCACCATCCTGGGCGGCCTGCTGCTCGGCATGTTCCTCGCCGCGCTGGACCAGACCGTCGTCTCGACGGCCATCCGGACGATCGCCGACGACCTGAACGGTTACGACCTCCAGGCCTGGGCGACGACGTCCTTCCTGATCACCTCGACGATCGCCACGCCGCTCTACGGCAAGCTGTCGGACCTCTACGGACGGCGGCCGTTCTACCTCTTCGCCATCGGGGTCTTCGTCGTCGGCTCGATGCTCTGCGGGCTGGCCGACTCGATGTACCAGCTGGCCGTCTACCGGGCCGTCCAGGGCATCGGCGCCGGTGGCCTGATGTCGCTGGCCCTGGCGATCATCGGCGACATCGTGCCGCCGCGGGAGCGCTCCCGGTACCAGGGCTTCTTCATGGCGGTGTTCGGCACCTCGAGCGTGCTGGGACCGGTCATCGGCGGCTTCCTGGCCGGCCAGGACTCGCTGCTGGGCATCACCGGCTGGCGCTGGATCTTCTACGTCAACGTGCCTCTGGGCCTGCTCGCGTTCGCCGTGGTGTGGCGGGTCCTGCACCTGCCACACCAGCGCCGCGACCACCGCATCGACTGGCCCGGCGCGCTCGCGCTGGTCACCTGCCTGGTGCCGCTGCTGATCATCGCCGAGCAGGGACGCACGTGGGGCTGGGACTCCGGCCGGGCACTGCTCTGCTACGCCATCGGCGCCGTCGGCTTCCTTCTGTTCGTGCTCGCCGAGCGGGCCTACCAGGACGACGCCCTGCTCCCGCTGCGGCTGTTCACGAACCGCAGCTTCGCCGTGGGCAGTGTCGGCAGCATCGTGCTCGGTGCCGGCATGTTCGGCGGCATCCTGCTGCTCCCGCAGTACCTGCAGATCGTGCACGGCTCGAGCCCGACGGTCGCCGGGCTGCAGATGATCCCGCTGGTCGCCGGCATCATGACCGGCGCGATGAGCTCGGGCATCGCGATCAGCAGGACGGGCAAGTACAAGGTGTTCCCGCTGGTCGGGATCGTGTTCATCGTCGTCGCGCTGGTCTCGATGTCACTGGTCCTCGAGGCCGACACGTCGGTGTGGACCCTCGTGCCGTTCATGGTCCTCATGGGCGTGGGCCTCGGCTTCAACTTCCAGCCGGTGATCCTCGCCGTCCAGAACGCCGTCTCCCCCCGGGAGATGGGGGTCGCCACGTCGTCGGTCACGTTCTTCCGCCAGATGGGCGGCACGATCGGCGTCGCGGCGTTCCTGTCGATCCTGTTCACCCGGCTGCCCACCGACATCGGCAGCCGCATCGCCGAGACGGCCGCGGCCGACCCGGAGGCCGCCGCTCAGGCCGCACAGCTGCAGGCGCAGGGGGTGGACGAGGTCCTCGCGGACACGACGGGCATCGCGAACTTCCCGCTGCTCGTCGAGCCGTTCCGCGAGGGCTTCACCGCATCGATCGACCTGGTGTTCCTCGTCGCGGCGGCCGTGGTGGCGATCGGCTTCTTCGTGCTGATCTTCCTGCCGCAGCTCCCGCTCAGCGACAAGTCGGGCATCCAGGCACTTCAGGAGGACGGGGCGCAGCCCGGCACCGCGGTGACCCCGGACGTCCCGGCCGACCAGCCGACGCAGTCGGTGGGAGCCTCGGCGCCGACGTCGACCGCGCCACCCGCGGGGACGGCGGAGGACCCGCGCCGCTGAGCACCACCGCTCCCTGAGGGCTGCCTCTCACGTCGGAGAGGCAGCCCTCAGCGCGTTCCCATGACGGGCGGGGGCTACACGAGCACCGGTGAAGGAAGAAGGATCTCGGTGTCGTCGGGGCGGTAGGTGCGCCATCGGCCGTCGGGTGGTCGTTCGACCCGGAATCCGTGGTGGACCTTGGTGTGATGGCGTTCGCAGAGCAGCGCGGAGTTTGCGACGCTTCGCTAATCTGCCCCCATGTCAGGGGTCAGAGCAGCGGCGGTCTACGCGCGGATCAGTAGCGACACAGAGGGCAAGGCCCTGGGCGTTACGCGCCAGCTGGAGGACTGCCGCCGCCTGGCCGCACAGCTGGGCTGGACCATCGCCCAGGAGTACGTGGACAACGACCTGTCGGCCTACTCCGGCAAGCGCCGCCCGGCCTACCAGCAGCTGCTGACGGACGTAGCGGACGGCCTGCGGGACGCGGTGATCTGCTACCACGTTGACCGGCTGACCCGCCGACCGGTGGAGTTGGAGCAGTTCGTCACCACCGTGGACGCCGCCGGAGTGCGGCAGGTCCGGTTCGTGTCCGGGGACATGGACCTCGGCACCGGGGACGGGCTGCTGATCGGAAGGATCATGGCGGCAGTGGCAGCGAATGAGTCAGCGGCCAAGAGCCGCCGCATGCGGCGCAAGTGGGAGCAGACCGCCGCCCAAGGGGTGCCGCATGGCGGCAGCGTCCGGCCGTTCGGATACGAGGCCGACCGGATCACCGTCCGCCCGGAGGAAGCCGAGGTCATCCGACAGCTGGTCGCCCGCTATCTGGCCGGGGAGAGCCTGCGGTCGCTGTGCACCTGGCTGACAGATCAGAGTGTGTCCACGGTGACCGGCGGCGAGTGGCGGTCACCCACGCTGCGCGGGCTGCTGCGCTCTGGCCGGATCGCCGGGCTGCGCGAGTACCGCGGCGAGGTCGTCGGCCCGGCGCAGTGGGCGCCGATCATCGATCCGGCCGATCGGGACCGAGTGCTGGCCCGCATGGCCGAGCGGGTGGCCAGCGGACGGCGGACCCCTCGCCGCTATGTCCTGTCGGGGCTGCTGCGGTGCGGAAAGTGCGGCGGCAAGCTCTACGCCTCCCGGCGCGAGACGTCCCGCCGCTACGTGTGCCTCCCCGGACCCGACCACGGCGGCTGCGGGCGCCTCACCGTCGTCGCTGAGCCCCTCGAGGCCATGCTGGTGGAGGCCGTCATGCAACGCTTGGACGGCCCGGAGCTGGCCGACACGCTGGCCGGCCGGCGCAGCGACTCCGCCGCCGCCGAGCTCAGCGACGGCCTGGCCGGCGACCAGGAGCAGCTCGACGAGCTGGCGGTGATGTTCGGCAAGCAGGAGATCAGCGCGCGCGAGTGGCGCGCGGCCCGCGAGCCGATCGAGCGGCGCATTCATGACCGGCAGCGTCGTCTATCGGCCCTGACGCAGACCGACGCCCTGACCGGCCTGCCGGGCAACGGCGGGCAGCTCCGCGACCAGTGGGAGTCCCTGAGCCTGTCCCGGCAGGCAGCGATCGTCGGAGCGGTGCTCGACCACGCGGTGATAGAGGCCGGTCAGCTAGGAGCGCGATCGCTGGACCCGTCCCGAGTGCGGGCGGTCTGGCGGCTGTGACGCCGACCGGGGCCGCCCCTTCCCGCGCTTCGCGCGGTTCGGGGTCTGCCCACCGGCGGCGGCAACAGCGCCGCCACCTGCCCGAGCACCTGCGGATCGGTCACGCGGACCGGCACACCCTGCGCGGCGCAGGACTCGGCCAGCCACTCGGCCACCTGGGCCGGGGTCAGCTTGGCCACGTCGGCCCGTTCGGGGACGTGGAGGAACAGTTGCGGTGCACGACGCGCTCCGGGGCATCGATCCAGTAAGGGATCGACCCCGGCGCCTACGCCCTCGGCTCGTTTCCTGCTCCGGCATCAGCAGGGTGCCGCCCACTCGACTGACTTTGTCGATGGACACGGGGATTGGGGTCCAGTCCGCCAGCGGGCCCGAGTGGGTGGCCCGGCAGCTCTTCCGCGTCCTCCGCAGGCTAGCGCGACTAGGCGAAGCGCTTCGCCGCACCCTGCCGAGTCATGCCAAGGGCCAGGCCGACCTCTTCCCAGGTGGCTCCGTGGGCTCTCGCCCGCCCGACGCTCTTCGTCAACTCGCGCTCTGCGCGCATGACGACGACGCGGGCCGCGACCACGTCCTGCAACAGGTAGGGCACCCGACCGCGCCGCCAGGTAGCGGTCCGGACGGAGCCGCGCCGAGTCGATGCCGGGGCGTCGTCCGCGTCGTCGTCCTGGGCTTCTACCAGCGCATTCTCGTCTGAGGCGTCTGCGTCGGAAGCCTCTTCAGCAGGGGGAAGCTGGGCGGGAAACGACGGGCGCGCTTCGCGCGCCGCCGGTGGCGTCGGGCGCCTCTGCGGTTGCCTCGGCTTTCGCCGCGCTGACTGGGGCATACGCGAGGATAGCGCAACCACAGTTACCAAGGCGGGGGAGTTATTCGCGGGGTTACCAAGGGCGCCTCCGGCGCCTGTGCCGTCCCCGACACGGGGCAGGCGGCCGTCAAGGGCGCTCCGCGCCGCTACGCGGTGCCTCCGGCACCCTTGACCGCCGCCGTCGGGCGGCGGTTCGCGAAGTGGCGCGACCGCAACGGGCAGTTGCGGGTCCGGGGGAAAGAACGCCCCCGACCCCCACCCGCCAAGCGGTCGGGGCGAAGGGTCGCCGTCAGTCCGCTTTGTCGGAGCCTTCCGACTTAGGCCGCGAAGCGTCCTCCTCGCCTGAAGCGGCCTTGGTCGTCCGGGCACGCTTAGGTGCGTCTGCCTTCATCGCTCGTGGTGCACGAGCCTTTGAGGTCCGCCCCTCCCTCTTGGCACGCCGTTCACTCCGCTCGGTCATCGCGTTCGCATAGTCCGCTGACGCGTGCCGGAGGGCGACCCGTGCCATGCCCAGATCCGTGAGATAGGGCCTCCCCGAGCTATCCCTGTTTGCCTCATCGATGTCCAGAGCGGACGGCGTGCCCTTCTTGATGTCGCGTTCCACAGCGGCCATCGAGCGATACCCGGCGTCCGCAAGCTCCTCTGCAAGAACTCCGAAGGTGTTGCGGGGAGCACGACGTCGGTCCGAGAAAAGTAGTCGGACGAGTGCTTCGACAGTGTTCAGGTTGACCTCAAGGTCACGCCCACCTTCGGCAATCGCAGAACTGGCTCGCTTAGCGGATCGGCCCGACTCTCGCGAGAACGTCTCGAATTGCCGATCCGCTACATAGAACAATCCGCTTAGGGCGTAGAAGTCGCGGCGCAACTCGCTAGGAATAGAAGCTTCACCCTTGTAGTCCAAGTAGTGCGAAACGTTCGCCCAAGCGTCCATGAGGATGGTGCGCACTTGCACCTCAAAGTCCAGGTCATGAAGCCCATCGTACCGGGGCCCGGACATGGACTTGCTGAATCGAATGACGTAGTGGACGGACATGTAGCCGAAGACGTCCTCGGCTGCCCCAAGGATCTTATTGTCCTCGCTGATGACATCGAATTCATCGCGCAGTAGTTGCCCGACCCGCTCAAGGTCAGACAGAAAGAGGCACACAACGCGTACCCCTGCGAGATCGAACGACTCCTTTGGCTCTTCGCCTTGCATGGTTTCTTGGCGCTTGACTTTTCCGAGGTAGCTTTCGCGAGTCTTCAGTCTGGATACGACCGAATGCACTTTGATCTTCCGCTGCGTCAGAAAGTGCTTGAGAGTGAATTCGCCTTCCTGGCGCAAGCGGTCGAAAGCTGAAGCAGTGGCGTCGTAGAACTCCTCAGGCGTCACCTCCGCCGGCGACCTGCTCGACTCGACACCCATGCGGCGACACGCTACGGGGCGGAGGTGTCACTCGCGATGTGTCGTCTTGCGAGCGCTGCTGTGTGCGGCCTACCCCGGCGGCTAATCGCCGTCCTCGACCTCGGCCAACCCTGGCGCGCCGTCGAGCCCTACCCCGTCGTATGAGACGGCAGCCAAGAATCGTGATCCAAAGTCTGTAGTCCGCAGGACGCCGCGCTCAATGTCGAATCCCTCTCGGCCTCGCGGATCGCTCTCGATCAACAACAGGAATTCCGGCCGCTCGTGCACCCATGAGTAACGCCCCTCGTCGACAAAGCTGCGCATATAGTCGACCTCAATCAGTCCGAGGCGAATCCAGTTGTCGATCCAGACCGGAAGGGAGGACTCCTCTTTCGGTTCATTAGTCTCGGAAAGATGCAAGGGGAGCAGATAGTTGAAGGCGATTACGCCGCCTTCGCCCTCCGGCGACTTGCGCGACACTCGTACCGCAGGAAGGAGCTTCGCGCGCAAGGTCTCAAGAAGCAGAGTCGCCTCTCCAGGAGAGAGCTGTCGGATCACTTCAGCGAAGGAGGGATGTGCATTACTCGAAACCCGGTCGTCCGTGGCTGTTGCGAGCAGACTCAAGTACATCTCCTTAAGGTCTGGCTCCTCGAACGAATAGCCAAGGCCTTGCATCGCGGGAATAGCCACCGAAGGTGATGGCGTAACGAGATGCTCGTCCGGGATGCCGGTCACCTTCTTGGCCATGTCCTCGTGGAACCCGGTGTCAAAGTATTCGCGCGAGAGCCCAAGAAAGCGCGCCAGCGGCTGGTAGACCTTCAAGAGCACTGCCTGCTTGATGGCGACACGGCGGGCGTAGCTCTCCGCAGCCGCTTTCATGTTTGGCGACTCTGTGGCCAGACCCTGCAGGGCGCTCTTGTCGTCCTTATCGTCGACGGCCTTCTTCGCTACGGATGCCGCTGCTTGGGCCGCCACTGGAACGATCTCGCCGCCCGTCATGCGGCAGACCATACGGGTCTAGTTGAGGGGGTGACCTTTGGACGAGCGAAGTTGTCGAGGCTGGTCTCGCCGCCGTTGATCCAGTGGATCAGGTGGTGGACGTCGCACCAGTGGCTCGGCGCTGCGCAGCCGGCGAACACGCAGGTGTGGTCTCTGACCTCGACCGCCCGGCGCAGGGATGGCGGGACGACCCGGTGCGAGCGTCCCAGCTCCAGGGGTTGTCCTTCGGGCCCGACGACCACCCGGGTGATGGTGCCGTCGCAGGCGAGCCAGCGTGCCCGTGCTGCCGAGATGTCCACCCCGAACCCCGTCGTCCCGGCGCCGGGACCGGTGGTGGGGTCGACGGGGTCGGCCAGCGGGATGGTGACGACGACGTGCGGCTTGACGGTGCGAAGGACCGGTAGTTCGCCGGTGGCCAGCGCGTTGTCGGCGAGTTGCACGAACGCGTCGCCCAGCTGCTGGGCGCGGCTGCGGGGGTCCTGGGCGGGCCGGTTGGCCTGGACGATGGACTCCAGTGCGGCCTGAACCTTCTGGCCGCCGACGGCGTCCAGTTCGAACCGGCCGGACACGCTGCCGTCGGCGTGCATGAACAACCTGAGCGACCGGTCCTCGGTGGGGTCGGGCTCGGATCCGTCGGGGTCGAGGCAGGCGAGGTGGTGGTGCACCACCCGGGCCAGGTGCCCGTGTTCCTGGGTGGCGGCGGTCTCGGCCAGCACCCGGTCGACCTCGGCGAGGTCGACGCCGTGCTCGGCGGCGGCGGCGAGGTTGTCCGGGGTGACCACCGGCGTGACGACGGCGACCTGCGCGCAGTCTGCCACGCGGACGGTGCGGGCGAGTTCGGCGTCGATCCGGTTCCGGGCCCGCACGAGTTCGGCCGTCCGGGCCGGCAGCTGCGGCGCCACCAGGACATGGAGGTCGTCGGCGGCGAGCGCGTCGAGTGCCGACCGCAGCCCGCCCATCAGACCTCCGAACCCCTTCGATCAGGTGTTCGAAGTCTACCGCCCCAGGAGGCCCTTCACCACATGAATCCCCAGGTCAGACCGCTGTCCACAGATGTCACGACGGGCTTGCGCTGCACGCCGGCGCGGCGTTCGGCCTACTCTGACGTCCGTGGGCGACTCACTGATCCTGTCCCGTCGGGACCTCGACTTCCTGCTCCACGATTGGCTCGACGTCGAGTCGCTGACCAAGCGGCCGAGGTTCGCCGAGCACTCCCGCGACACCTTCGACGCCGTCCTCGACCTCGCCGAGCAGATCGCGACCGACCACTTCGCGCCGCACAACCGGAAGGCCGACCTGAACGAGCCGACGATGGTCGGTGGCAAGGTCGAGATGATCCCGGAGGTCTCGAAGGCGCTGAAGGTCTTCACCGACGCCGGGCTCATGGCCGGTTCCTTCGACGAGGAGTACGGCGGCATGCAGCTGCCGCACACGGTCGGGCAGGCGGTGTTCGCCTGGTTCAAGGCGGCGAACGTCGGCACCTCGGCCTATCCGTTCCTGACCATGGGCAACGCCCGCCTGCTGCTGGCCCACGGCAGCCGCGAGCAGATCGACACCTACGTCCGGCCCGAGCTCGAGGGCCGCTGGTTCGGCACGATGGCGCTCTCCGAGCCGCAGGCCGGCTCCTCGCTGGCCGACATCACGACGAAGGCCGAACCCCAGGACGACGGCACCTACCGGCTGACCGGCAACAAGATGTGGATCTCGGGCGGCGACCACGAGCTGACCGAGAACATCGTGCACCTGGTGCTGGCCAAGATCCCCGGCGGACCGCCCGGGGTGAAGGGCATCTCGCTGTTCATCGTGCCCAAGTTCCTGGTGGAGGAGGACGGCTCGCTGGGTGAGCGCAACGACGTCGTCCTGGCCGGCCTGAACCACAAGATGGGCTACCGGGGGACGACGAACACCCTGCTGAACTTCGGCGAGGGCGCGTACCGCCCGGGCGGGCGGGCCGGAGCGGTCGGCTACCTGGTCGGCGAGCAGCACCGCGGCCTGACCTACATGTTCCACATGATGAACGAGGCGCGGATCGGTGTCGGCATGGGCGCGACAGTGCTCGGCTACACCGGCTACCTGCACGCGCTCGAGTACGCCCGCAGCCGCACCCAGGGCCGCCCGGCCGGCGCGAAGGACCCCGCGTCACCCCCGGTGCCGATCGTCGAGCACGCGGACGTGCGCCGGATGCTGCTGACCGCGAAGTCCTACGTCGAGGGCGGGCTCGCGCTGGGGCTGTACTGCGCGCGGCTCGTCGACGAGGAGCAGACCGCCGAGACCGAGGCCGACCGCGCGCGAGCCCACCTGCTGCTGGACGTGCTGACCCCGATCGCGAAGGCCTGGCCCTCCCAGTGGGGTCCGGTCGCCGACGACCTCGCCATCCAGGTGCACGGCGGCTACGGCTACACCCGCGACTACCCCGTCGAGCAGTTCTACCGGGACAACCGGCTCAACCCGATCCACGAGGGGACGCAGGGCATCCAGTCGCTGGACCTGCTGGGCCGCAAGGTCGTCATGCAGGGCGGTGCAGGACTGGCGCTGCTCACCGAGACCATCGCCGCCACCACCGCCCGGGCCGCCGGCACGGAGTGGGCCGGCTTCGCCGCGGACCTCGACGCCGCCACCTCCCGGCTCGGCGCCGTGACCGCGACGCTCTGGGGAGCGGGTGACCCCGAGGTGACGCTCGCCAATTCGCACGTCTACCTGGAGGCCGCCGGCCACCTCGTCGTCGCGTGGCTGTGGCTGGAGCAGGCGCTCGCTACGCAGACGTCGGACAGCGACTTCCACGACGGCAAGCGTCAGGCCGCCCGGTTCTTCTGGCGCTGGGAGCTGCCCCGCGTCCACCAGCGGTTCGACCTGCTCGAGTCGCTGGACCGGACGGTGCTCGACACCCCCGAGCGCTGGCTCTGACTAAGCGGTCACCGCTCCGACCGCCTCGGCCGCGGCGTGGTGCGGGCTCATCGCCCGCTCGTCGCGCTCGCGCTCGTAGCGGGCGGTGGACGAGGCGCCCATCGCGATCACCAGGGCCGTCAGCAGGAAGAACCCCAGCAGGGTCACGGCCAGCACCATCAGTTCTTTCCCCCACAAGTCGGGTCCGCCGGGTCAGGGGCGGATCACGTCGTCGGGGAACTGTGTCCCCCGCGAAGTGAGGTGCTAATCGTCAATTCGTGTACTTCCCCTGACCGTGTGTGACTGACTTCACTGCAGGTACCGCCACGGGGCCGCGTCCCGGGCGCCGCGGCGGCGTGGTGTCATCGATGCGTGCCCCCGCGACCGGAGACCTCGGCGGCGGCACCCGCGACCAGGACCGGCCTGCTCGTCCTGGCACTGTCCCTCGGCGTCACCACCTTGTCGCTGCTGCAGAGCCTCGTCGTCCCGGTGCTCGGCGCGATCGAGCAGCAGCTGGACGTCTCCCCCGGTGCCGCCGGGTGGGTGCTGACCGCCAACCTGCTCGCCGCCGCCGTCCTCACGCCGGTTCTCGGCCGGCTCGGCGACCTGCGCGGCGAGCGGCCGGTGATCCTCGGCATCCTCGCCGCCGTCGCCGTCGGCACGCTGCTGGCCGTCCTCACGACCTCGCTGCCCCTGCTGCTCGTCGGCCGGATCCTGCAGGGCGCCTCCTACGGGCTCTTCCCGCTGTCGATGAGCGTGCTGCGCCGCGAGGTCCCGGAAGCCCGGCTGAGCGTCGCGATGGCCGTCGTGAGCAGCACGCTGGCCGTCGGCGGCGTCGCGGGCCTGGTCGCCACCGGCCTGCTCGTCGGCGACGGCGGCGACTACCGCCGTCCGTTCTGGATCGGCCTCGGTGTCACGCTCGTGTCGCTGGCCCTGGCGGCCCGGGTGCTGCCGCGCCGCCCGTCGACCGGGACCGGGCGGGTCGACTGGTGGGGCGCGGTCGTCCTCGGCGCCGGGCTGGTCCTCCTGCTGCTGCCGCTGTCGCAGGGCAACGTCTGGGGCTGGGGCTCGCCCGGGGTCGTCGGTTGCCTGGGAGCGTCCGCTGCGGTGCTCGCCGGCTGGGTCGTCCTGCAGCGGCGGACAGCACAACCACTGGTGCGGCCCGCGATGCTGGCCGACCGGCGGACGATCGTCCCGAACATCGCCGGCCTCATGACCGGCGTCGCACTGTTCGCGTCGTTCCTCGCGATCCTCCAGTACGTACAGGCCCCGCCGGGGGTGACCGGCTACGGCTTCGGTGCGTCGATCCTCGAGGCGTCGGTGGTCTACCTGCTGCCGGGCGGGATCGCCGGGATCGTCGTCGCCCCGTTCGCCGGCCGGGTGGTGACCCGCCTGGGCGCCCTCCCCACGCTGCTGGCCGGCGCCCTGTCCGGGGTCGCGGGCTTCCTGCTCCTCGCGCTGTACCGCGGCGTGCCGTGGTCGGTCGTCCTGGCGGGGCTGCTCACGCAGCTGGCGGTGACCGTCGCCTACGCCGCCCTCCCCGCGACGGTCGTGCAGGCTGTCGACGAGGACGAGACCGGGGTGGCCAACGCGGTCAACTCGATCGCCCGATCGGTCGGCCAGGCCCTCGGCAGCACCGTGGCGGTGACCCTCATCGCGGCAAGTCTCGACCCGGCGACCGGCTTCCCGCGCGACGTCGCGTACACCCAGGTGGCCCTGATCGGGGCGGTCGCATCGGCCGCGGTCGTCCTGGTCGCGTTCGCCGGCATCGTGGCCGACCGCCGGGCCGGCACCGGGCGGCGGCCGGACCGGCTGGCCGCCGTCGAGGAGGCGACCGCGCGCGCGGGCGAGTGGTCCCCCGTCTCCGGGCTTCGCTGAACCGTTACCGGCGCGTCCGGCATGGAAGGGGTCCGTCCGGGGAACCGGACAGCCGACTTCCCTCCGCCTGACGACAAGGACCATCACATGGCCACCGGCTCCCACAGCCGCACGGCGGACGCACAGTCCGACCGGAACCGCGCGGCCTCCGGCGACCCCGCGCCCCAGACCGACGAGATCAGCGGGACGCGGGCGGACTACGCCCCGACCGGCGCCGACCCGAAGCCGACCACCGGCGGGACGATCAAGCGCACCCTCAAGGAGTTCAGCGAGGACAACCTCACCGACTGGGCCGCCGCGCTCACCTACTACGGCGTCCTCGCGCTGTTCCCCGCGCTGGTCGCGCTGCTCTCCATCATCGGGCTGCTGGTCGACCCGCAGAAGCTGACCGACGCGCTCACCTCCGTCGTCCCCGGCAGTGCCTCCGACGCCCTCACCCCGGTGATCGACCAGCTGGCGCGCAACGACAGCGCTGCCGGCTTCGGCCTGATCCTCGGTCTGGCCGGCGCCGTGTGGTCGGCCTCGGGCTACGTCGGAGCCTTCACCCGCGCGGCGAACGTGGTCTACGAGACGCCCGAAGGCCGCAAGATCTGGAAGCTCAAGCCACTGCAGCTGCTGGTGACCCTCATCGGCATCCTGTTCGCTGCCCTGATCCTGGCCACGCTCGTGCTCAGCGGCCCGGTCGTCGATGCGATCGGGCAGGCCATGAGCATCGGTGAGACGGGTCAGACGGTCTGGAACGTCATCAAGTGGCCGGTCGTCCTCGTGCTCCTGGCGCTGATGATCGCCGTCCTCTACTACGCGACCCCCAATGTCCGGCTGCGCGGCTTCAAGTGGGTCAGCCCCGGAGCCGGCGTCGCCATCGTGGTGGCGATCGTCGCCTCGGCGCTGTTCGCGTTCTACGTGGGCAACTTCGGCAGCTACAACAAGACCTACGGGACGCTGGCCGGGGTGATCGTCTTCCTGATCTGGTTCTGGCTGATCAACCTGGCGCTGCTGTTCGGCATCGAGCTGGACGCCGAGATCGAGCGGACCAAGGAGCTGAAGGAGGGCGTGCCGCGGGCGGACAAGGAGATCCAGCTGGACGCCCGGGAGGACCCGAAGCCCCAGCAGACGACCTGAGTCGTCCGGTCGTAGCACCGCAGGCGAGCGCCCCCGGTACCGGTGGACCCGGGGGCGCTCGCACGTCCGGGGGTCACCGCTGCCGAGGGGTCGTCCCCAGGGTCGAGACGGCGGTGTGCAGGCGGTCGACCGCCCGGTCGACGGGACGCGGCTCGTCCCCCGGGCGGAGGGGGCCGGAGGGCAGCAGCACCCACAGCAGCAGGTAGAGCAGGATGCCGGAGCCGCCGGCGAGGGTCAGGGCCACGAAGCCGACCCGCCAGAGCACCGCGTCGATGCCGGTGTGCTCGGCGAGGCCGCCGGAGACGCCGCCGAGCATGCGGTCGGTGCCGCTCCGGCGCAGCGGCGGCCGCCCGGGCTGCGGCGGAGCGGGAGGGAGATCGGGGGACGGAGGGGCGGGGAACGGGGTGGAGGTCATGCCCAGAAGCCTGTCGAGCGCAGGCCGCGGCAACCATCCGGAAAGACCCGGATCCGCCCCTGGTTCTCCCGCCCGACCGGCTCGGGGTGGTGCGCTCAGCGGCTGGTGGGCGGCTCGTCCCCTGCCCGGGACGACGGAATCCGCTCGACCAGGCCGGCGAGACCGGCCAGGGCCTGGCTGACGGCGCGTCCGGCGGGCGCCAGCGGGTGCGGGGCCCGGCGCACGCCAGCGTCCACCAGGTCCCTGGTGCGGTCGAGCAGGGTCAGGGGCAACCCCGAGAGCGCGTTGCCCGGAGGCCGGCGCGAGACGGTGGGATGCGGCCGGGTCGGTGACAGCCGCCGCATGAGTGCCCAGCGGCGGCCGAGCCGGCGGAGCTCCTCGGCGTCCACCGCCTCCTGCAGCCGGGGGAAGAGCACGTCCTCCTCGTCCCGGACGTCCTCGCGCAGGACCTCGACCAGCCGCGCCAGGCGTGCGGGCCGTCGGGGATCGTCCAGACCGTCCCGCTCGAGGGCGCTGACCAGCTCGTTGACCTCCTGGTGCTCCTTCTCGACCTGCAGCGTGAGCGCGTCGCCGTCCGGCAGGACCCGGCGCAGGACGGGCCACAGCACGGTCTCCTCCGCGAAGGCGTGGCTGAACACCAGCCGGTCGATGCGGTTCAGCACCTCCTCCTGCCGGCTGCCGGTGGAGCCGTCGAGTTCCGTCAGCAGCCGGTCGAGCTCGACGTGGTCGGCGCGCTGCCGGACCAGGACACTGCTCGGCCCGCCCAGCTCGTCGACGCTCTGGTGGGCGATGGAACGGGGCACAGCGGCACCTCCGGGTGCAGGTCGGGCCCGCTCGATTCCCGGGAGGGCTCCCGGTCATGCCTGCCGGTTGCGTCCCGGTTGGTCCGGGGTAGGGGTCGGCAGGTCCCCGCTGCAGAGAGGCAGTTCCCATGAACGCCGACCCCAAGGCCGTCACGTCCGACTTCTACGACCTCGAGGCCCTCCTGGACGACGAGGACCGGGCGCTGCTGCACCGGGTGCGCGAGTTCATGGACACCGAGGTGCAGCCGATCATCAACGAGTACTGGACGCGGGCGGAGACCCCCCGCCACCTCATCCCGGGGATCGCCAAGCTGGGGATCGCGGGCACGCCCTACTCCGGGTACGGCTGCCCCGGGAAGTCGACGCTGCTCGACGGCATGATCGCCATGGAGCTCTCGCGCGGCGACCCGTCCATCTCCACGTTCATGGGCGTCCACGGCGGCCTCGCGATGGGGAGCATCTACCTCTGCGGGTCCGAGGAGCAGAAGGAACGCTGGCTCCCGGCCATGGCGCGCATGGAGCTGATCGGCGCGTTCGGCCTGACCGAGCCCGACTCCGGCTCCGACGTCGCCCGCGGCCTGCAGACCAAGGCCCGCCGGGACGGCGACACGTGGGTGCTGGACGGGCAGAAGAAGTGGATCGGCAACGCCAGCTTCGCCGACCTCGTCATGATCTGGGCGCAGGACGTGGAGACGCAGCGGGTGCTGGGCTTCGTCGTCGAGCAGGGCACCGAGGGCTTCACCACCGTCGACCTCGAGGACAAGATCGCGCTGCGCGCCGTGCAGAACGCGCTGATCACCCTGGACGGGGTGCGGGTGCCGGAGGAGAACCGTCTCCAGGAGGCCAACTCCTTCAAGGACACCGCCAAGGTGCTGAAGATGACGCGGGCCGGTGTCGCGTGGTCGGCGGTGGGCTGCTCGCGGGGGGCCTACGAGCACGCGCTGCGCTACGCCAACGAGCGCACCCAGTTCGGCAAGCCGATCGCGAGCTTCCAGCTGGTCCAGGACCTGCTGGTGCGCATGCTCGGCAACATCACCGCCTCGGCGGCCCTGTGCGCCCGGCTCTCCCAGCTCCAGGACGCCGGGCGGATGACCGACGAGCAGGCGTCGCTGGCGAAGGCGTTCAGCACCGTCCGCATGCGGGAGACCGTCGGCTGGGCCCGGGAGCTCATGGGCGGCAACGGCATCCTGCTGGAGCACAACGTCGGCCGGTTCGTCGCCGACGCCGAGGCGATCTACTCCTACGAGGGCACCCGCGAGGTGAACACCCTGATCGTCGGGCGGGCCATCACGGGCCGCGGCGCGATCGTCTGAACACGGATCAGCCGCGGTGGTCGTCCGGGCTGCGCAGGAGCTCCAGGACGCGCTCGTACATGCGCACCTTGATGGTCCCCACGGTCGGGCCGGCCTTGCCGGTCATCGACCGCGCGAGGTCGACGGCGGTCGTCCGCACCGACTCCTCGTCGACCGCGTGGTCCACGATCGCCGCGGCGAGCGCCTCCGTGCCGCCGTAGCGGCGACCGGTGGTCATGGCCTCGTGCGCGGTCTGCGGGGTCAGCCGGGCCTGCACCAGCGCGACATCCCCCGGGTGAACGGGAGGCCTATGTCGGCCTCGGGCAGGCACCAGAAGCCGCGGTCGGCCCGCATCACCCGGAAGTCGTGGGCCAGCGACAGCATGGCGCCTGCGGCGAAGGTGTGACCCTGGAGCGCGGCCACGGTGATCACCGGCAGGGCGAGGACGCGCGCCAGCAGCCGGTGGACCCCGAGGATGTAGGACTCGTGCTGGTCGGAGTGACCGGAGAGCCAGTCCAGGTCCAGGCCGTTCGAGAAGAACTTGCCGCTGGCGGTCGTCACCAGGGCACGCGGTCCCTCGGCCTGCTCCACCTGCTCCAGGGCCGCGTCGACGGAGGCGATCCAGTCGGGGTGGAACCGGTTCTCACCGTCCCCGAGCTCGAGAAGGAAGACGGCGTCCTGACGGTCGAGCGTGGGCATCGCTCCACGATGCCTCATCACCCGTCGAACGCGTTCCACCACTCCTCGGCGGCCTCCTCCGGGGTGAGTCCGTCGATCTCCACGGCCCTGTTCAGCTGGACGAGGTCGTTGGTCGTCAGCCGCGCGCTGACCTCGTCCAGCGCCGTCCGGAGCTCCCCGCCCCAGCGGTCGAGGGCGTCGGCCCGCACGAGGGGGACGACGTTCTCCGGCGGCTGCAGGTCGCGGTCGTCGATCAGCAGCTGGATGGGCGCCACCGCCAGCCGGGCGTCGGTCGTCTCCAGCAGTCCGACGTCGATGTCACCGGCGAGCAGCGCCTCGACCGTCGCGGCGCGGGACGGCATGGCGCGGACCTCGCCGAACTGCAGGCCGTAGACGTCCTCGAGGCCCTTGAGGCAGAACGGGCGGTCAGGGCATTCGGGCGGCCCGCCGAAGGTGAGCTCCGGCGCCAGGTCGGCGAGGTCCGACAGGCGCGCGACGCCGCGCCCCGCGGCGAAGGCGGTGGTCACGGCGAAGCCGTTCTGGTCCTCGGCCTGGCCGGCGTTCAGCACGAGCACCCCCCGGCCACCCAGGGTCCGGCTGAGGACGGCGCGCATCGCCACCGGCTCCCGCGAGAGGCCCGCCGCCGAGGGCCGGTTGAACGCCAGCGCCGTCCCCAGGTAGTCGACGACGACGTCCACGACCCCCTGCATCAGCGCGGGAGCCACCACCTCCCGGGTGCCGACCCCGTGCACGACCGAGACCGGCAGGCCGGCCCGCCGGGCAGCCTCCGCGTACACCTCGGTGAGGATCTGGTTCTCGGGGAAGTCGTAGGAGGCGAAGCGGACCTCCGTGGGAGGCCCGTTCGGCGCCGGTGTGCCCGAACCGCACGCGGTGAGCACCGCGATGAGCAGGGCAGCCAGGAACGCGGCGGGTCGGTGTCGCACGACCCCCTCCTCCCGGGCCGGGGCGCGAGCGGGGCCACGGTAACGCCGGGCGGGACGAAAGGGGATGGTCTCGGCCCGCTTCCTGGTGGAGCATCCCGGTCATGGCCACGCTGCCGCAGGCGCCGCCCGGCCCGGGGCCAGCAGTCCCGGTACCGCGGCCCGCTCCCCCTGCGATCGCGCGCGTCCGGCGCCGGCGCCGTCCCTCGGGTGAACCACCCCCGCTGCCCCGGCACCTGAACGCCTCGGGCAAGTTCTGGCTGTTCCTCAGCGCCGTGGTCCTGGTCGCCTGGATCGTGGTCGTCGCGACCGGGACGGTCAGCGCCTTCGACGTCCTGGACACGCGGATCCTGCAGGCGTTCAGCGAGGTCCGGACACCCTGGCTCACCCGCGTGGCCGAGGCGGCCGGGCTCCTGGCCAGCGTCAAGGCCATCCACGTCATCTGGCTGAGCAACCTCGTGCTCCTGGTGGTCTTCCGGCGGTGGCGGCACCTGTTCGTGTGGCTCGGCGTCGGTCTGCTCGTCGTCAACCTCGCGGCGACGCTGACCACCACGCTGGTGCGCCCCCGTCCGTACGGCGTCGAGGTGATCGGGGAGTGGTCGGGCTTCTCGATGCCGTCCCTGCCGATGACCGTGCTGGCGTGCTTCCTGGTCAGCACCATCTACGCCCTCGTGCCGCCCGGGCGCTGGCGCACCGTGGGCAAGTGGACGGTGGCGGGCATCCTGGTCCTCACCGCGCTGTCGCGCCTGTACCTCGCCCAGGACCACCCCACCGGCATCCTCGCCGGCGTGGTCCTCGGCGTCGCCGCGCCGCTGGCCGCCTTCCGGATGCTGACCCCGAACGCCGTCTACCCGGTGCGGTACAGCCGGGCGCGGCCGGCCCACCTCGACGTGTCGGGCGACCGCGGTGAGGCGATCATCCGGGCTCTGCAGGACCAGCTGGGCGTGCTCGCGACGGCCGTCGAGCCGTTCGGGTTGTCCGGCTCCGGCGGGTCGACGCCCCTGCGGATCACGGTCAAGGCCGACAGCACCTCGGGCGCCGACGAGAGCTGCATCTTCGGCAAGCTCTACGCCGCCACGCACGTCCGCTCGGACCGCTGGTACAAGCTCGGTCGGGCCCTGCTCTACGGCCAGCTGGAGGACGAGAAGCCGTTCCACAGCGTCCGGCGGCTGGTGCAGTACGAGGACTACATCCTGCGCCTGTTCTCCGACGCCGGGCTGCCGGTGCCGCATCCGCTGGGCATCGTGGAGATCACCCCCGAGCGCGAGTACCTCCTGGTCACCGAGTTCATCACGGGGGCGAAGGAGGCCGGGGAGGCCGAGATCGACGACTCGATCATCGACCAGGGGCTCGCCGTGGTACGCCGGATGTGGGAGATCGGCATGGCCCACCGCGACATCAAGCCGGCCAACCTGCTCGTGCGCGACGGCACCCTGTTCGTGATCGACTCCGCCTTCGCGGAGGTGCGGCCCAGTCCCTGGCGGCAGGCGGTCGACCTGGCCAACATGATGCTGGTGCTCGGCCTGCGCACCGACGCCGAACGCGTGTACCAGCGCGCCCGGCGGCAGTTCTCGGAGGAGGAGATCGCGGAGGCCTTCGCCGCCACCCGCGGGCTGACCATGCCCTCCCAGCTGCGGCGGATGCTGCGTCAGCAGGGACGGGACCTGCACGGCGACTTCCTGCGCCTGCTCCCCTACCGGTTGCCCCCGGTGCGGATCCAGCGGTGGAGCTGGCGGCGCGCCGGACTGACGCTGACGACGCTGGTCGTGTTCGCCATCACCGCGCTCATCGTCCTCAACCTGCTGAGGTCACCGTTGTGAGGCGGGCCGGCCGACGGTGGGCGGCGCTGCCGACCGTGCTGCTCGGGCCCGTGCTGCTCACCGGTTGCATCCGGGTGGCATCCCTGGGCAGTGACCTGGTGGCCTGCAAGGAGGGCGACGAGGGCACCCCGGCCAACGGTGTGGTCCTCATGGCCCAGTCGGTTCCGAGCGCCGCCTGGGTCCCCTGCCTGGAGGGCATGCCGCTGGGCTGGCACTTCGCGGACATGGAGGCCGACAGCGACTCGGCGGCGTTCTGGCTGGACTCCGACCGGCACGGGGTCCACGCGATCGAGGTGCAGCTGACCGAGTCGTGCGACACCTCAGGGGCCAGCGAGATCCCCAGCGACCGGCAGGACATGCGCCGGATGGAGCGGGTGACGCAGGTCAGCCCGCTGTTCGTCGGCCGGCGTTTCTACCTGTTCGAGGGGGGCTGCATCACCGTGCTGTTCTCGATCTCCGGCGAGGACCGGTCCGAACCCCTCGCCATCGCCACGCAGGGCCTGGGCACGGTCAGCCGGGACGACCTGCGGGAGCTCGTGCGGGAGGAGAGCGACGGTCGGCTGGAGCTGGACCCGTGACCGCCGTCGAGCCCCGGACGGCGGAGGCCGGGCACGCCCGCAAGCCCTTGTGGCGGCGCCTGCTGGGACCTCTGCTGTCGGTCGCGCTGGTCGCCGGCGTGTTCGTCTGGTTCCTGCCGCAGTTCACCAGCCTCTCCGACGTGTGGGCCTCGGTCCGCGCCCTGAGCTGGCTCGAGGTGACGATCCTGCTCCTCGCAGCGGTGTGGAACCTGGCCACCTACCAGTTCGTCATGGTCGCGACGACGCCCGGCATGACCCTGGGGCAGGCCACGGTGTCGACCGAGACGTCGACGGCGGTCTCGAACACCGTGATCGGCGGCGCGGCCATCTCCCTCGGCCTCACCTATGCCATGAACTCCTCCTGGGGCTTCTCCCGCTCCCGGACGTCTGTCTCCCTGCTGGTCTCCGGGCTCTGGAACAACTTCGCGAAGCTCGGCCTGCCCGTGCTCGCCCTGGTCCTGCTGGCCTTCACCGCGACCCCGACGACCGGACGGCTCGTCGCCGGAGCGGTCGGCGTGGCCGCCCTCGTGGTCGCCGTCGTCCTCCTCGGCATGCTCCTGCGCAGCCGGGCGGCCGCCGCCCGGCTCGGCACCGCCTTCGGCAAGATCGCGTCGGCGGTACTGCGGCCGTTCGGCAAGGGGCCGGTGTCGGGTTGGGACCGGGCGACCACGAAGTTCCGCGAGCGCACCGTGCTGCTGCTGCGGGCCCGGTGGCACTGGATCACCCTCGCCACGGTCGTCAGCCACCTCTCGCTGTTCGCCGTCCTGCTGCTGGCGCTGCGCTTCGTCGGGGTGGGCCCCGAGGAGGTCAGCTTGGCCGAGGCGCTCGCGGTCTTCGCCTTCGCCCGGCTGCTGACGGCCATCCCCTTCACGCCCGGCGGGCTCGGCGTCATCGAGCTCGCACTCATCACCGGACTCTCGACGGCCGGCGGACCGCGGGCGCTGGTCGCGGCCGCCGTGCTGCTGTTCCGGGCGCTCACCTACGTGCTGCCGATCCCGATCGGCCTGGCGACGTACATCTTCTGGCGGCGCAACCGGTCCTGGCGGCGGGAGCCGAACTCTGCCCCCCGGACCGAGCTGGTGCCGGAGACGGTGTGAGCACGCAGGCGCCCACCCGCCCCATCCCCGTCACGCGCGGCTGGCCGGACCTGGCGCTCGTGGTCGCCGGCTCCGCCGTGCTCGTCCTCGCCGCCCTGCCGATCGACCGCCACCACGTGGGTGAGCTCGAGGCGGCGGTCTTCCGCGTGCTGAACGGGACCACGGTGCTGCCCTTCGTGCTCGTCTGGCCCGTCATGCAGCTCGGCAACGTGCTCGTCGTGCCGGCCTCCGCCCTCCTCGCGGCCGCGCGGCACCGGTGGCGACTGGCCGGAGAACTGCTGCTCGCCGGTGGCGCGACGTACGTGCTGGCCAAGGTGGTGAAGGGCATCGTGACGCGCGGCCGGCCCGACGCGCTGCTGGACGAGGTGGTGCTCCGCGGGGCCGACGCCGTCGGCCGGGGCTTCGTGTCCGGGCACGCGGCGACGCTGGCTGCCCTCGCCGCCGTCGCCTGGCCGTGGCTGGGCAGGCGCGGCCGGATCGCAGTGGCCGTCGGTGTCACCGCGGTCTGCCTCACCCGGGTATACGTCGCCGCCCACCTGCCGCTCGACGTGGTCGGCGGGGCCGGACTGGGGCTCGCCGTCGCCGGCGTCGTCCGCCTGGCGCTGGGGCGTCCGGCCTGATGCTCGTCGACAACCGTCGCGGCCTCCTGGTGAGTGTCTGCCTGCTGGTCGGCGCCCTGGTGGTGACCCTGCTGTACGTCCTGCCGGCGACGCGTCCGGCCGTCCAGTTCGTGGACGACGCGGTGTGGCGGTTCGCCGGGGTCGTGGAGAACGACCCCGTGACCGCGCTGGCCAAGGTGTTCTCTCTGGTGGGGAGCGGGATGGTCAACTGGCCGCTGCGGGTGGCCGCCCTCCTCCTGCTCGCCTGGCGGCGGCACTGGCTGCGCCTGGCGGCGTTCGCCCTCGCCGTCGTCACCAGCGAGGTGCTGATCGGCACGATGAAGGCCGCGATCGGCCGGCCGCGTCCACCGCTGGCACTGATCGAGACGTCGGGGGCGGCGTTCCCGTCCGGTCACGCGATCGCGACGGCGGTGACGGCCGTCGGGCTGGTGCTGGTGCTCGCCAGTCCCGGTCGCCAGCGCTGGCGGTGGGAGGTCTACGCGGTGGAGTTCACCGCGGTCATGGCGCTCTCCCGGGTCTACCTGCGGGCGCACTGGTTCTCCGACACCCTCGCCGGCGCGCTGCTCGGTGCCGGCCTGGCGCTGGGCTGGCCGGCGCTCCTGATGGCGATCCGTCACCGGCGCGACCCGGCCGCGTCGACGTCCTGACCCAGGCGTCCACGATGCACCCGGACGGGTGAGAGCCGCCCTGGAACGCCTGGATCCCGCGGCGGATCTGCCGATGGGACATCGAAGCCGGCCGACGGGGCCGGACCAGGACGGAGCAGTACGCATGACCGCGAAGACGACCAAGCGCCGCACGGGCCTGTCCGGCGCCCTCGGTTCCAAGGCGCTGGAGCGCGTGCTGATCGTGGCCGCCGTCGCCGCCGTGCTCGTCGCGTTCGGCGCGTGGTACGCCATGGCCCGCCCAGGCGGCACCGAGGCGGCCGGGTCGAGCTCCTCGACGACCGCGCCCTCCTCCGCTGCGCCGTCCGTCGAGACGTCCCCCACGCCCTCGGCCGAGGCGCCGGCCGCCACGACCCCCGCGCCGCCGTCCGTGGCGGCCGAGGCGCCGGCCGAGCAGGCCGGCACCGGAACTCCGGCCGCCTCCACCACCGCCGGAGCACCGGCCCAGACGGCGGCCCCGCAGACGTTCCTCGACGAGGTCACCGACTCCGGGCTCGCCCCGCCCGTCGACGACGCGCAGAAGCTGAAGATGGCCCGGGACGTCTGCAACGAGATGTCCTACGGCGCGACCCCCGAGGACGTGACCCGCGCCCTGACGTTCGCCGGGGCGACCGACGCCGAGGCCGCCAACTTCGTGCAGCTGGCACTCACGAACATCTGCCCGGAGTACGCGCGCTGACCCCTCCCGGGGGCGGCTGAGCGGCACCTCGGTCGCCCTGCCGGTCCCCTGGAGCTGTGGTTGAGTAATCGGGGTCACATCTGCGCCCGGGGGAAGCGGCGCACCCTCCGGGTTCCTCCGCGGCAGCGCAGCGCAGCGCGCCCCGAGGAGACCCGCCCATGGCCCAGCCCGCGACCGACCGCGACTCGACGAGACGCTCGCGCAGTGCGCCGACCGACCGCCCGGCGGGCCGTCCGGCCGATCCGCCGGAGGAGGCGGCCGAGGCCGTCATGGGGCTGGACATGGTCCTCGTCGACGCCGCTCGCGGACCGCTGCGCCGGCTCGTCCCCCCCGCCGGGACGGCGCTGCGCTTCGGCTCCGCGCTCGCCAGGCAGCCCGGCACGGTGGCGTCCCGGGCCACCGAGCTGGCCCGGGAGGTCGCGAAGATCGCAGCCGGGAGCTCGGAGCTGGCCCCCGGCAAGAAGGACAAGCGGTTCGCCGACCCCGCCTGGGCGGGCAACGGGCTGCTGCGGCGGGCCATGCAGCTGCACCTGGCCACCGCACGGACCGCGTGGGAGCTGATCGACGACGCAGAACTCGACTGGCAGGACGACGAGCGGATCCGCTTCACCGCGACGAACCTGGTCGACGCCCTGGCCCCCAGCAACGTGCCGGTCGTCAACCCGCTGTCCCTGAAGGCTGCGATCGACACCGGAGGCAGGAGCGCCGTCCGGGGGCTGAAGCAGTTCGTGTCCGACCTGGCGACACCGCCGCGGGTGCCGTCGATGATCGACCCGGACGCGTTCACCGTCGGCGAGGACCTCGCGGCCACGCCGGGGGCCGTGGTCTTCCGCACCGAGGTCTTCGAGCTGATCCAGTACCGGCCGACGACGGAGACCGTCCGGGCGGTGCCGCTGCTGATGGTGCCGCCGACGATCAACAAGTTCTACATCGCCGACCTCGCGCCGGGGCGCAGCATCATCGAGCACTACGTGGCCAGCGGCCAGCAGGTCTTCATGATGTCGTGGCGCAATCCCGACGAGCGCCACGCCGACTGGGGTCTGGACGCCTACGGCCAGGCCATCCTCGACGCGATGGACGCCGTCGAGCGCGTCACGGGCCAGGAGAAGGTCGCCCTCCAGGCGTTCTGCTCGGGCGGGATCATCACCTCGATGACCCTGGCCCACCTCGCCGCGACCGGCGGCCTGGACCGGGTGACCGCGCTCAGCCTCGCCGTCACCGTCCTGGACTGGGAACGGGCCGGCACCGTCTCGGCTCTCATGGACGAGGAGTCGATCAGGGCCGCGACGGAGAAGTCGCGCAAGAAGGGCTATCTGGACGGCGCCGGGCTGGCCGAGGTCTTCGCGTGGCTGCGGCCCAACGACCTGGTGTGGAACTACTGGGTCAACAACTACCTGCAGGGCAAGAAGCCGCCGAACTTCGACATCCTGTTCTGGAACGCCGACACCACCCGGATGAGCGCCGCGCTGCACCGCGACTTCATCGACATCGCGATCGGCAACGCCCTCACCCGGCCCGGCAAGGCGTCGATGCTCGGGACGCCGGTGGACCTGTCCACCGTCACGGTCGACTCCTACGTCACCGCCGGCATCGCCGACCACCTGTGCCCGTGGCAAGCCTGCTACCGCTCGACCCAGCTGCTCGGCGGGGACAGCCGGTTCATCCTGTCCACCAGCGGGCACATCGCCTCGCTGGTCAACCCGCCGGGCAACCCCAAGTCCACCTTCCAGGTCGCGGGCGATACGCCCGAGGACCCGAAGGAGTGGATGGCGCAGGCCGAGACCGTCCAGGGCTCGTGGTGGCCGGACTACATGACGTGGCTGGGCGAACGGTCGGGCGAGGAGGTGCCCGCGCCGGAGAAGCTCGGTGGAGACCTGGAGCAGCTGGCCGAGGCGCCCGGCACCTATGTCTTCGACAAGTAGCCGGGTTCCCGTCGGTGGGGCGGCGTACGTCCGCACCGTGACGGCGGGTCGCCGGACGCTCCGGGTGGCCGTGCGCCCCGGAACGGACGAGTCCCTTCCGCCTTTCCTGCTGATGAACGGGATCGGGGCGAGCCTCGAGGTCCTGCAGCCGTTCGTGGACGCCCTCGACCGCCGGCGCACGGTGATCCGGTTCGACGTCCCCGGCGTGGGCGGATCGCCGCGGCCCGTCGTCCCCTACAACCTGGCCACCTTCAGCCCGGTGGTCGCCCGTGCGCTGACCCGGCTGGGTTTCGACGCGCCGGTCGACGTCCTCGGTCTGTCCTGGGGCGGCGGCCTGGCCCAGCACTTCGCCGCCCAGCACCGGAACCGGTGCCGGCGGCTCGTCCTCGCGGCGACCGCGACAGGCTCGCTGATGGTCCCGGCCAACCCGAGGGTGCTGGCGCGCATGCTGACCCCGAGACGGCACCGGGACCCCGACTACGCCCGCAGCATCGCCGGGGAGATCTACGGCGGCACGATGCGCACCCACCCCGAGCGCGCGGCGCAGGTCCTGCACTCCGCGACCCGCCTCGGTCCGCGGCGGGGGTACTACTACCAGCTGGCCGCCAGCACCGGCTGGAGCAGCCTGCCGTTCCTCAAGCTGATCCGGCAGCCGACGCTCATCGTGGCCGGGGACGACGACCCGATCGTCCCGCTGGTCAACGCGCGCATGATGGCGCGGCTCCTGCCCGACGCCCGCCTGCACGTCTACGAGGGCGGGCACATCGCGCTGGTCACGGAGGCTGCCGAGCTGGCACCGGTCATCGAGGACTTCCTGGACGCCTGACAGAGGTCGGGAACCCGTCGCAGCGTCTTCACAGGTCCGCCGGAGCGGAATGTCAGACCCCCCGGCGATGCTCGCAGCAGTTCCCGAGCAACGGAGTGCGCGATGACCCGCAACGACAACCACCACAGCGCCGCCCCGTGGGCGTCGCCTTCCACCGGGAGCCGACGCCTCCCTGCCCGGCTGCGGTCCCGGGGCGTGCTGACCGTTCCGCCCGCGCCCGGCACGGGGAGCCGGGGCGACCGCGCCGGCTCGTGACCCGGCGGCGCCCGGAACCCGGGCCTCCCCCCTGATGGTCGGGTTCTGACTTGAGTCGCTACAGCTTCGTCGAGCCCGTGCCGATGACCCCGTTGACGCACGGGGCGTAGCAGCACGGAGAGGAGACCGGGATGTCGGCGATGCCGCAGGTGTCGGCTGCCGCGCGCCCGTCGTGGCTGACCACGACCCGGCGCATCGGCCTGCTGGTCACGGTCGTGGCGGCGGTCGCGGCCGCGCTGTACGTCCTCGTGGTCCGTGACCTTCCCCGCCTCGAGGGTGGGTTCACCCTGCCCTGGCTGGTCTGGGTGGTGGCGTTCGCGGCCGGTGAGCTGCTCGTCGTGCACATCCAGCTGCAGAAGGACTCCCACTCCTTCTCGCTGGCCGATCTCGTGCTCGTCGCCGGTCTGTACCTCATCGCACCGGCCCAGCTGATCACCGCGCAGCTGGCCGGGGCCGCCCTCGCGCTGGTGCTGCACCGCCGCCAGTCCGGCCTCAAGCTCGCGTTCAACCTCGCCCAGTTCGCGCTGAGCGGGTGCCTCGCGACCATCCTCTTCGCCGCCATCTCGCAGGACGCCGCGCTCTCGGGCGCCTGGAACTGGGTCGCCGGCCTCGCGGCCGTGGCCGTCAGCACGCTCGCCGCCGGGCTGTGCATCTTCGCCGCGATCAGCCTCTCGCAGGGCTACCTGGGCCTGCGGGCGCTCCCGCGCATGCTCGCCCTCTCGATGCCCTTCGCTCTCGCGATGGCCGCGTTCGGGCTCCTCGCCGCCCAGATCGCCATGCAGAACCCGGCCTCGCTCATCCTGCTCGCGCTGCCGTCGGTGCTGCTCATCTCCGCCTACCGGGCCTACGCCAAGGCCCGCGAGCAGCAGAACAACCTGCGCCTCCTGCACGAGGTCACGTCACTGCTCTACACCAGCGACGACGCCCCCACCGCGCTCACCGACTTCCTGACCGCCGTCCGCGGTGCCTTCCGGGCCGCGGACGCCGAGCTCGTCCTCTTCGGTGAGGACGACGACGCCGTCCCCACCCTGAGCCGCAGCCGCGAGGGCGAAGCCCCCGTCGCACTGCTGCCGATGGAGCACCGGGCGGACGCCGACCGGCTGGTCGCGTTCGCCGAGGAGAGCGGCGTGCCGACGACGAGGACGGGCGCTCCGGGCGGGACCGAGCTGGAGCGCTACGCCGCCCGGCACGGCCTCAAGGACGCCATGATG